>NZ_KV792450.1:59497-127568 GCF_001808215.1 Serratia sp. HMSC15F11 | reverse complement strand
ATGCGCCAGCGCGTGATGATCGCCATGGCGCTCTCCTGCAGGCCGGCGTTGCTGATCGCCGATGAGCCCACCACCGCCCTCGACGTCACCATCCAGGCGCAGATCCTGCAGCTGATCCGCGTGCTGCAACGGGAGATGCAGATGGGGGTGATCTTCATCACTCACGACATGGGCGTGGTGGCGGAGATCGCCGACCGGGTGCTGGTGATGCGCCGCGGTGAGCAGGTGGAGCAAAATCGGGTGCGCGAGCTGTTCGCCGCGCCGCAACAGGCCTATACCCGGGCGCTGCTGGCGGCGGTGCCGAAGCTGGGGGCGATGGCCGATCGGCCGCTGCCGGCGAAGTTTCCGCTGCCGGGCGGCGAGGGGGATACGGCGCCGCAGGATACCGTGCCGCCAGGCGCCGCGCCGATCCTGCGGGTGGAGCATCTGGTTACGCGCTTTGATCTGCGCGGCGGATTGTTCAATCGGGTCACTCGCCGGGTGCACGCGGTGGAAAACGTCAGTTTCGATCTTTACCCCGGCGAGACGCTGGGGCTGGTGGGCGAGTCCGGCTGCGGCAAGTCCACCACCGGGCGCTCTCTGCTGAAGCTGGTGGACAGCCAAAGCGGCACCATCACCTTCGCCGGGCGGCGAATCGATCAGTTGAAGGGGCCGGCGCTGCAGCATCTGCGGCGCGATATTCAGTTCATCTTTCAAGATCCTTACGCCTCGCTCGATCCGCGCCTGACGGTCGGTTTTTCCATCATGGAGCCGCTGCTGGTGCACAACGTGATGCGCGGCCGGGAGGCGGAGCAACGGGTGGCCTGGCTGCTGGAGCGCGTCGGCCTGCTGCCGGAGCATGCGCGCCGCTACCCGCACGAATTCTCCGGCGGCCAGCGCCAGCGCATCTGCATCGCGCGCGCGCTGGCGCTGAACCCGAAAGTGGTGATCGCCGACGAGGCGGTCTCGGCGCTGGACGTGTCGATTCAGGCGCAGATCGTCAATCTGTTGCTCGATCTGCAGCGCGAGTTCGGCATCGCTTTTCTGTTTATTTCACACGACATGGCGGTGGTGGAGCGCATCAGTCACCGGGTGGCGGTGATGTACCTCGGGCAGATCGTCGAGATCGGCCCACGGCAGGCGGTGTTCGACAATCCGCAGCACCCCTATACCCGCAAGCTGATGGCGGCGGTGCCGGTGGCCGATCCCGCTCATGCCCACAAACGGCAGCCGCTGCCGGCCGATGAGATCCCGAGCCCAGTGCGCGCGCTGGGCGATGAACCCGTTACCGCACCGCTGGTGCAGGTTGGCGCCGGGCACTTTGTCGCCCGCCACCCGATCGCCGGTGCTTTTTAAAGACCTCAGGAGAGACAAGCGACATGAAGCACACATTCAAACGCAATGCGCTGTTGGCCGCCGTACTGCTGGCGGCGGGAACCGGCCCGGTCTGGGCGGCGAAGGACGCGGTGATCGCCGTGGCCTCCAACTTCACCACCCTCGATCCTTACGACGCCAACGACACGCTGTCGCAGGCGGTGGCTAAGTCTTTCTATCAGGGGCTGTTCGGCTTCGATAAGGACATGAAGCTGGTGAACGTGCTGGCGGACAGCTATGAGGTCAGCAAAGACGGCCTGACCTACACGGTCAAACTGCGCCAGGGGATTAAATTCCACGACGGCACCGCGCTCAACGCCGATGCGGTGAAGATCAACCTCGATCGCGCCAGCAACCCGGACAGCCACCTCAAGCGCTACAACCTGTTCAAGATGATCGACAAAACCGAAGCGGTGGACGCCAATACGGTGAAGATCGTGCTGAAGGCGCCGTTCTCGGCGTTCGTCAACAACCTGGCGCACCCGGCGGCGGCGATCATCTCGCCGGCGGCGCTGAAGCAATACGGCAAGGAGATCGGTTTCCACCCGGTCGGTACCGGGCCGTATCAGTTCGTGACCTGGAACCAGACCGATTTCGTCAAGGTGAAGAAGTTCGACGGCTACTGGCAGCCGGGGCTGCCGAAGCTCGACAGCATCACCTGGCGCCCGGTGGTGGATAACAACACCCGCGCGGCGATGCTGCAGACCGGCGAGGCGACCTTCGCCTTCCCGATCCCTTACGAGCAGGCCAAGGTGCTGGAGGGCAACGCCAAGCTGGACGTGGTGGCCGCGCCGTCGATCCTGCAGCGTTACATCAGCATGAACGTCACCCAAAAGCCGTTCGACAACCCGAAGGTGCGCCAGGCGCTGAACTACGCCATCAATAAGGACGCGCTGATCAAGGTGGCGTTCGCCGGTTACGCGGTGCCGGCGGAGGGCCCGGTGCCGCCGGCCATCGACTTCGCCGCCCGCTATAAGCCTTGGCCGTACGATCCGGCCAAGGCACGCGAGCTGCTGAAAGAGGCCGGCTACCCGAACGGTTTCACCACTACGCTGTGGTCGTCCCACAACCACAGCACCGCGCAGAAGGTGCTGCAGTTCACCCAGCAGCAGCTGGCGCAGGTGGGGGTGAAAGTGACGGTGACGGCGATGGATGCCGGGCAGCGTGCGGCGCAGGTGGAGAGCGTCGGGGTGAAGGACACCGGGGTGCGGCTGTTCTACACCGGCTGGTCGGCCTCGACCGGGGAAGCGGACTGGGCGCTGTCGCCGCTGTTCTCTACCCAGGCGGCGCCGCCGAAGCAGTTCAACACCGCGTTCTACAGCAACCCGCAGGTGGACAAGGATCTGACCGACGCGCTGGCGACCACCGATCGCGCCGAGAAGCAGAAACTGTATCAGGACGCGCAGGATCGCATCTGGGCCGACGCGCCCTGGATCTTCCTGGCGACCGAACGTCTGTTGTCGGCCAACAGCAAACAGCTGAGCGGCTTCTACGTGATGCCGGATACCTCGTTCAACTTTGATAACGCCGATCTGAAATAAGGCGCCCATCCCCGCCTGCGGCCAGACGGCGGCGGGCGGGGGAAGGAATGAGATGCTCAATTATTTTCTGAAACGACTGCTGGGCCTGATCCCGACGCTGCTGATCGTGGCGGTGCTGGTGTTCCTGTTCGTCCACCTGCTGCCGGGCGATCCGGCGCGGTTGGCGGCGGGGCCGGAGGCCGACGAGGCGGTGGTGCAGCTGGTGCGCAAGGATTTGGGGCTGGATAAGCCGCTGCCGCAGCAGTTCGCGCACTTCTTCGTCAACGCGCTGCGGGGCGACTTCGGCATCTCGATGGTGTCCAAACGCCCGGTGAGCGAAGAGATCGCCTCGCGCTTTATGCCGACCTTCTGGCTGACCGTCACCAGCATGCTGTGGGCGGTGGCGTTCGGCCTGGCGATCGGCGTGGTGTCGGCGGTGTGGCGCAACCGCTGGCCGGATCGCCTCGGCATGACGCTGGCGGTGTCGGGGATCTCGTTCCCGGCCTTTGCGCTCGGCATGCTGCTGATGCAGGTGTTCTCGGTCGAACTGGGGTGGCTGCCGACGGTGGGCGCCGACAGCTGGCGTCACTACATTCTGCCTTCTATCACCCTGGGGGCGGCGGTGGCGGCGGTGATGGCGCGCTTCACCCGCGCTTCGTTCGTCGAGGTGCTGCAGGAGGACTACATGCGCACCGCGCGCGCCAAGGGCGTGCGGGAAAGCGTGGTGGTGATGAAACACGGCCTGCGCAACGCGATGATCCCGGTGGTGACCATGATGGGGCTGCAGTTCGGCTTCCTGCTCGGCGGTTCGATCGTGGTGGAGAAGGTGTTCAACTGGCCGGGGCTGGGGCGGTTGCTGGTGGACTCGGTGGAGATGCGCGATTACCCGGTGATCCAGGCCGAGGTGCTGCTGTTCTCGCTGGAGTTCATTCTGATCAACCTGCTGGTGGATATGCTGTACGCGGCGATCAACCCGGCGATTCGTTATCAATGAGGGCGCGGCATGATTAAGCATTGGCGGCGCAACGCCGCACTGAAGGCGATGCCGCTTATCGACTCCAACGCGGTACGCACGCCGTGGAGCGAGTTTTGGCGGCGCTTTCGTCGCCAGCGGGCGGCGCTGGTCGCCGGCCTGTTGGTGCTGCTGCTGATTGCGGCGGCGCTGCTGGCGCCTTATCTGGCACCGTTCGATGCGGAAAACTATTTCGATTACGACCGGCTGAACGAAGGGCCTTCGCTGATGCACTGGCTGGGCGTCGATTCCCTCGGGCGCGATATCTTCAGCCGCATCCTGATGGGCACGCGCATTTCGCTGGCGGCCGGGGTGTTCTCTGTGCTGGCGGGCGGGGCGATCGGCACCCTGCTGGGGCTGCTGGCCGGCTACTATGAGGGCTGGTGGGATCGTCTCACCATGCGCGTCTGCGACGTGCTGTTCGCGTTTCCCGGCATTCTGCTGGCGATCGGCGTGGTGGCGATCATGGGCAGCGGCATGGCCAACGTGATCGTCGCGGTGGCGATCTTCAGCATTCCGGCCTTCGCCCGCCTGGTGCGCGGCAATACGCTGGTGCTGAAGCACCTGACCTATATCGAATCGGCGCGCAGCATCGGCGCCTCGGACTGGACCATCATCCTGCGGCACATTCTGCCGGGCACCCTGTCTTCGATCGTGGTCTATTTCACCCTGCGTATCGGCACCTCGATCATCACCGCCGCCAGCCTGTCGTTTCTGGGCCTGGGCGCCCAGCCGCCGACGCCGGAGTGGGGGGCGATGCTCAACGAGGCGCGCGCCGATATGGTGATCGCGCCGCACGTGGCGATCTTCCCCAGCCTGGCGATATTCATCACCGTGCTGGCCTTCAACCTGTTGGGCGACGGATTGCGCGACGCGTTGGATCCGAAACTGAAGGGGTGAGGGTATCGCTGAATTGGCATACCCCTGTTTTAGAGTTTTTTGATGAAAATTTGACGCATGTATATTACAGGGATGAGGAAGGGATATGGCAATGATGGTTTTTGAAGAAATCCGGGCGGTTAACCGCCCGGATTTTTTTATCAGCGGAACAGGTGCTCGGCGTGGAAGCGCAGGTGATCTTCCACGAAGGTGGCGATGGTGAAGTAGCTGTGATCGTACCCCGGCTGAATGCGCAGCGTCAGCGGCCAGTCGCGCTGGCGCGCCAGCTCCGCCAACCGCGCCGGTTGCAGCTGGTCGGCCAGGAACTGGTCGTCGTCGCCCTGGTCGATAAGGACCGGCATTTTTTCCGCGCCGCTGGCCAGCAGATGGCAGCTGTCGTACTGCAGCCACTGGCTTTCGTCACTGCCCAGATAGGCGGTGAACGCCTTGCGGCCCCACGGCACCTGGCACGGGTTAACGATCGGCGCGAAGGCCGATACCGAGCGGAAGCGCTGCGGATTGCGAAACGCCATCATCAGCGCGCCGTGGCCGCCCATCGAGTGGCCGAAGATCGACTGACGATCGCTGACGCTGAAGTGCTGTTCGATCAGCGCCGGCAGTTCGGCGCTGATGTAGTCGTACATGCGGAAATGGCGATCCCACGGCGCCTGGGTGGCGTTCAGGTAGAACCCGGCGCCCTGGCCCAGATCGTAGCCTTCGTCGTTCGGCACTTCGTCGCCACGCGGGCTGGTGTCCGGCATCACCAGCACCAGACCCAGCTCGGCGGCGATGCGCTGCGCGCCGGCTTTCAACGTGAAGTTCTCGTCGTTGCAGGTCAGCCCCGACAGCCAGTACAGCACCGGCGGCGGGTTGTCATCGCGCGGCGGCGGCAGGTAGATGCTGAATGTCATGTTGCAATTCAGGCTCTGCGCCGCGTGGCGATAGCGCTGCTGCCAGCCGCCGAACATGCGGTGCTCTTCGAGAAGTTCCAATGACAACGTCATCTCTGCCTCCTGGCTTATTGGTCGAAGTGGATGACGGAACGGATCGATTTGCCTTCGTGCATCAAATCGAACGCTTCGTTGATCTGCTCCAGCCCCATGGTGTGGGTGATAAAGTCGTTCAGTGCGAATTCGCCGTCCAGATAGCGCTCGACGATGCCCGGCAGCTGCGAACGGCCCTTGACGCCGCCGAACGCCGAACCACGCCAGACGCGGCCGGTGACCAGTTGGAACGGACGGGTCGAGATCTCTTCGCCCGCGCCTGCGACGCCGATGATCACCGATTCGCCCCAGCCCTTGTGGCAGCACTCCAGCGCGGAACGCATCACGTTGACGTTGCCGATGCACTCGAAGGAGAAATCGACGCCGCCGTCGGTCAGCTCGACGATCACTTCCTGAATCGGCTTGTCATAGTCTTTCGGGTTGATCAGATCGGTGGCGCCCAGCTTGCGGGCCAGATCGAACTTGCTGGTGTTGATGTCGATGCCGATGATGCGGCCCGCGCCGGCCATCTGCGCACCGATGATCGCCGACAGGCCAATGCCGCCCAGGCCGAAGATCGCCACGGTGTCGCCCGGTTGCACTTTGGCGGTGTTCATCACCGCGCCCATGCCGGTGGTCACGCCGCAGCCCAGCAGGCACACTTCTTCCAGCGGCGCTTCCTTGTTGATTTTCGCCAGTGAGATTTCCGGCACCACGGTGTACTCGGAGAAGGTAGACGTGCCCATGTAGTGGAAGATCGGCTTGCCGTCCTTGAAGAAGCGGGTGGTGCCGTCCGGCATCAGCCCTTTGCCCTGGGTGGCGCGGATCGCCTGGCACAGGTTGGTCTTGCCGGATTTACAGAATTTGCACTCGCCGCACTCCGGGGTGTAGAGCGGGATCACGTGATCGCCGACCGCCACGCTGGTGACGCCTTCACCGACCGCTTCCACCACGCCGCCGCCCTCGTGGCCGAGGATCGCCGGGAACACGCCTTCCGGATCTTTGCCGGACAGGGTGTAGGCATCGGTGTGACAAACGCCGGTGGCGACGATCCGCACCAGCACTTCGCCTTTTTGCGGTGGCATCAGCTCGACTTCTTCGATCTTCAGCGGCTGGTTCGGGCCCCAGGCAACGGCGGCGCGGGTTTTGATCATCTCCATCATAGTCTCCTCAGTGGTTTTCTTTTTAAATCAGGCGATATCGACAACGCCTGATAAATCGTTGGGGGTGCTTTCATCAACAGCGGCGGTTTCCGTCTGTTCAATAATCAACTCTTTCAGCGCGCGCACGTTCGGCCCGAACGCGTCGCGGCGCCACAGCAACCAAGTGGCGGTGTCGGCCACGTCCGGCGGCAGGGTGTGAACCCGAACCCGCTCATGGCCCGGCAGCAGGCTCAGCACCGAATGCGGGATCATCGCCAGCCCGGCGCCGCTGGCGACGCAGGCCAGCATGGCGTGATAGGACTGGATCTCCATAATTTGCCCCGGCCGCGCGCCTTCGCGCTTGAACCAGGCCTCCAGCCGCAGGCGGTAGGAGCAGCTGGCGCGAAAGGCGAACAGCGTCTCGCCATTGGCGTCTTTGGCGCTGTGGATCGGCGCGTGATCGAGACAGGAGATCACCACCATATGTTCAGGATAGGCGATGCAGCCGTTCAGCTCGTCATAGGGTACCGGGCCGTCGACCAGCGCCGCGGCCAGCGTGCCGGCGCGCACTCGATCGGCGATTTCGCCGGAGGTGCCGGTGGTCAGCGACAGCGAAACCTGCGAGAAGCGCTGGTGGTAAGCCGCCAGCAGCGAGGGCAGGCGGGTAGCGGCGGTGCTTTCCATCGAGCCGAGGGCGAAGTTGCCCGCCGGTTCGCCGGCGTGGGTGATGCTCATCGCCTCGTCGCTCAGCGCCAGGATGCGGTTGGCGTAGCACAGAAAGTTATGGCCCATCGGCGACAGGCGCAGGCGCTGTTTTTCGCGGATAAACAGATCGGCGCCCAGCTCCTGTTCGAGCTGGCGCAGCCGGGTGGTCAAATTCGACGGCACGCGGTGCAGCTGCTCGGCGGCGCGGGCGACCGAGCCGGTTTCCGCCACGCAGCAGAACATGCGAAGCTGGGTCAGATCCATAATATTCTCGTTTCGTGATGAACTTGATAACTATTATTCAGTTTTTGTGAGTTTAATGCTGCGGCATGATACTGGCAACTTTCTTTTAACCTTTTGGATACCGGTATGGCTTTACGTATTGCCTTGAGCGGTTTTGCCGCACTGATCGTCGCGATGGGCATTGGCCGCTTCGCTTTCACTCCCCAGGTGCCGCTGATGATCGCGGAACACCAGTTCAGCCTGACCGGCGCCGGGCTGGTGGCGGCGATCAACTATTTGGGCTACCTGTGCGGTGCCTACGACGCGATGCGCGCCACGCGCCACGTCGAGCGGCGTCTGTGGCTGGGCGTATGGGGCGCGATGGCGCTGACGCTGCTGTCGGCGCTGGCGCAGGATGAATGGACCCACGGCGCGCTGCGCTTCGTCATCGGCTGGGCCAGCTGCTGGGCGATGGTGCTGGTGGCGGCCTGGACCAACGAGCGGTTGGCGCACTGCGGCCGGCCGGCGCTGAGCGCGGCGGTGTTCGCCGGGCCGGGCGCCGGTATCTTCCTCAGCGGCATGCTGGCGGTGGGCATCAACACGCTGGGGCTGACGGCAGCGCAGGCCTGGCTGGTGTATGGCGGGCTGGCGCTGGTGTTGGTCGGAGGAATTAGCGCCTTTCTGCCGCGCAGCGGCGAGCTGCATCGCCCGGACGTGGCCCCGGAGCCGCTGCTGCTGACGCCGGCGCTTAAACGCCTGGTGTGGAGTTACAGCCTGGCCGGGTTCGGCTACATCCTGCCGGCGACGTTCTTGTCGCAGATGGCGGCGGCACGTTTTCCCGGTAGCCTGTTCGCGCAGTTCGTCTGGCCGGTGTTCGGCGGCGCGGCGGTGCTGGGGATCGTTATCGGCATTTTGACTCGCCACAGGCTGACCACCCAGAGCCGGCTGGCGATCACGCTGTGGATACAGGCGCTGGGCGTGCTGAGCGCCGAAGTGGTGCCGGGCGTGGCCGGTCTGGCGTTGGGGGCGTTGCTGACCGGCGGCGGTTTTCTCTGCGTGGTGCAGCTCGCCCTTCAGCACGGCCGTGAACTGGCGCCGCGCCATGCGCGCTATATGGCCGGGTTGCTGACCACCGGTTATGCGATCGGCCAACTGGTCGGGCCGATGTTGTCGGCGCTGTCGACCGCCATGACCCATCGGCTGGAGCCGGCGTTGTATGTGGCGGTGGCGGCGCTGTTGGTGGCTGGTGCGCTGGTGGTGAATACCCCGGCGCGGCGGCTGGCGCAAAAAACGGCGATGAGCTGATTAAAATCCATACAAAAAACGTGGAATCCCGCAGCCGGCCTGATTGTGCTAAATGCGAATATTTCACCTGCGGATGAAGCACTATCACTGGATAATCGCCGCGCTCTCATCTACAGTGGGGGCAAAATCTTGACCGGGTTCACGTTATCCATCACGAAAACTCTGCCGTCACGAGAGCAAGCAATTCGCCGGCCGCACGCCCTACCAGGCCGCCGGCGGGTTCCGTCCGCAGGAGAACAAGTACATGATATCATTAAGTAAAGAAGCCGCGCTGGTGCATGCGGCGCTGGAAGAGCGTGGTCTGGAGACGCCGCTGCGCGGGGAAGTGCTGGATCGCGAAACGCGCAAGCGCCGCATCAAAGAGCACATGACCGAAATCATGCAGCTGCTGAATCTCGATCTGTCCGACGACAGCCTGGCGGAGACGCCGCATCGCATCGCCAAAATGTATGTCGACGAGATCTTCTCCGGGCTGGACTACGCCAACTTCCCGAAAATCACCGTCATCGAGAACAAAATGAAGGTGGATGAGATGGTGACGGTGCGCGATATCACGCTGACCAGCACCTGCGAGCACCACTTCGTGACCATCGACGGTAAGGCCACCGTGGCCTATATCCCGAAAGACTCGGTGATCGGCCTGTCGAAGATCAACCGCATCGTGCAGTTCTTCTCCCAGCGTCCGCAGGTGCAAGAGCGCCTGACCCAACAGATCCTGGTGGCGCTGCAGACTCTGCTCGGCACCAATAACGTGGCGGTATCGATCGATGCGGTCCATTATTGTGTCAAGGCGCGCGGCATCCGCGACGCGACCAGCGCCACCACCACCACCTCGTTGGGGGGGCTGTTCAAGTCCAGCCAGAATACCCGCCAGGAGTTCCTGCGCGCGGTGCGTCATCACCAGGGGTGATGGCGTTGCGGGGCGACCCGCACGACGACAACAGGCGCCTGCGGGCGCCTTTTTCATGAGCGGAAGACAGCGATAAAAAATGAACAGTCACCCTCTGCCGCGCATCGCCACGCTGGACTGCGTGCGCGGCATCGCCATTCTCGGCATTTTATTGCTGAACATCAGCGCCTTCGGCTTGCCGAAGGCCGCCTATCTCAACCCGGCCTATCTGGGCATGCCGTCGTCGCGCGACGCCTGGACCTGGGCGCTGCTCGATCTCTTCGCGCAGGCGAAGTTCCTGGCGATGTTCGCACTGCTGTTCGGTGCCGGGCTGCAAATGCTGTTGCGGCGCGGCAAAAGCTGGATCCGCGCGCGGCTGTCGTGGCTGGTGCTGTTTGGCCTCGCGCACGCCATCTTCCTGTGGGACGGCGATATTCTGTTGGCCTACGGGCTGATCGGCCTGGTGTGCTGGCGCATGATCCGCGAAGCCAAAGAAACCTTTCAGCTGCTGAAAACCGGCGTGGTGTTGTATCTGATTGGCGTAGCGGTGCTGCTGCTGCTCGGTTTCGTCTCGCACGGTGAGCCGGGCAGCTTCTGGCAGCCGGGCGTGGCGGAGTTGCAGTACGAGAAGTTCTGGAAGCTACAGGGCGGTTTCGAAGCCTGGCGCAGCCGTGCCGATCTGCTCTCGTCCAGCCTGTTGGCCATCGGCGCTCAGTATGGCTGGGAATTGGCGGGGCTGATGCTGTTCGGCGCCGGGCTGATGCGCAGCGGCTGGCTGCGCGGCAGTTATTCCTCCGGTTATTACCTGCGGCAGGCGGCATGGCTGCTGCCGCTTTCGGTGCTGATCCAGCTGCCGGCGGTAGCGCTGCAATGGCAGGTCCACTGGGACTATCGCTGGAGCGGTTTCCTGCTGCAGGTGCCGCGCGAGCTGGGCTCCCCGCTGCAGGCGATGGGCTATTTGGCGCTGTGTTACGGTTTCTGGCCCACGCTGTCGCGCATGCGCATCGCCCACTGGCTGACTCTGGTAGGGCGCATGGCGTTGAGCAACTACCTGCTGCAAACGCTGATCTGCACCACGCTGTTTTATCGCTTTGGCCTCTATGAGCAGTTCGACCGGCTGCAGCTGTTGGCGTTCGTGCCGCTGGTCTGGCTGGCCAACCTGGCGTTTTCCGCACTGTGGCTGCGTTATTTCGCTCAGGGGCCGATGGAATGGTTGTGGCGCAAACTGACGCAGATGGCCGCCGGCGAAGCGGAACCCAAAGCGCTGAAGTGAGCGCCTGCCGGCAGGTTAAAAAAATGTATGTAAACGTTTTCTTTCCTGTGACGTAATTCACGCGAGCAGCGGGCCAATCGGGGTAGGATAGCGCCACCGGCCACTACCCCGATTTCAGGATCCCACATGCCTCCAGTTCATCCGATCACCATTCGCGACGTGGCGAAACGCGCCGGTGTCTCCGTGGCGACCGTCTCCCGCGTGCTGAACCACAGCGCGCTGACCAGCAAAGAGACGCGCGAGCAGGTGCTGCAGGCGGTGGCGGAGCTGGGCTATCGCCCCAACGCCAACGCGCAGGCGCTGGCGACCCAAAGCAGCGATACCCTGGGCGTGGTGGTGATGGACGTCTCCGACCCGTTCTTCGGCGCGCTGGTGAAAGCGGTAGACACGGTGGCGCAGAAACACCACAAATACCTGCTGATCGGCAACAGCTATCATCAGGCGGACAAAGAGCGCCACGCGATCGAAGTGCTGATCCGCCAGCGCTGTAATGCCCTGATTGTTCATGCCAAAGCCCTGAGCGACGCCGAGCTGATCGGCTTTCTGGAGCAGGTACCGGGCATGGTGCTGATCAACCGGATTATCCCCGGCTATGAGCCGCGCTGCGTCGGGCTGGATAACGTCTGCGGCGCGGAAATGGCGATGCGTCTTTTGCTGTCGCAGGGCCATCGACGCATCGGCTATCTAGGCTCCAATCACCCGATCGAAGACGGGCCGCTGCGCCAGCAGGGCTATGCGCAGGCGATGGCCGCCGCCGGGCTGGCCACGCCCGACAACTGGCGCGCCTACGGTTCGCCGGATTTGCAGGGCGGCGAGGCAGCGATGGTGGAGCTGCTGGGGCGTAACCTACAGCTGAGCGCGGTGTTCGCCTACAACGACGCCATGGCCGCCGGCGCCATGGCGGTGCTGAAAGAAAACGGTATCACAGTGCCGCAGCATTTCTCGCTGATCGGCTTCGACGACATCCCCATCGCGCGTTACACCAGCCCCAAACTCACCACGGTGCGCTATCCGATCGTCTCGATGGCCACGCTGGCCACCGAGCTGGCGTTGCAGGGCGCAGCGGGCCTGGCGGAGCCGCAGGCCGCTCATCTGTTCATGCCGACGCTGGTGCGGCGCCATTCTGTCGCCCCCTGGCAAAGTGAGGCGACGGTCACTCTCTGACGATTTAATCTTGTGTAACCGTTTTCAATCTGTGAGAAAATTCACAGAATATTAACATCGCGCCGTCTATGCTCTAGGCGTTTTCCGGCGCAAAGGCCCTTGCCGCTGCAACCTTTACCTCGCGCTGACACAGCATTTCTCGGAAATAACAAGATCCACGGACGACAGGTGTTGAGTGGAAATTGCCTGGCCTGGGGTGTGCGCACTGCCGGTGACCATTGGCTCAAAGACGAGTAATACCCTACACAGAACCGGAGACTGACAATGAATAAGAAGGTTTTCACCCTGGCCGCCATGGCCGCAGCCATGATGTTTGGCGCCGCAGCCCATGCTGACACCCGTATTGGCGTCACGATTTACAAGTACGACGACAACTTCATGTCGGTGGTGCGTAAGGCTATTGAGAAAGACGCCAAGGCTTCACCGGACGTCACCCTGCTGATGAATGACTCGCAGAACGACCAGTCCAAGCAGAACGATCAGATCGACGTGCTGCTGGCCAAGGGCGTGAAAGCGCTGGCGATCAACCTGGTCGACCCGGCTGCGGCGCCGGTGGTTATCGATAAGGCGCGCGCAAACGATATCCCGGTGGTGTTCTACAACAAAGAACCTTCCCGCAAGGCGCTGGACAGCTACGACAAGGCGTATTACGTCGGCACCGATTCCAAAGAATCCGGCGTGATCCAGGGCGAGCTGATCGCCAAACACTGGAAAGCCAACCCGGCCTGGGATCTGAACAAAGACGGCCAGATCCAGTATGTGCTGCTGAAGGGCGAACCGGGCCACCCGGATGCCGAAGCGCGCACCACCTACGTGGTGAAAACGCTGAACGAAAAAGGCATCAAGACCCAGCAGCTCCAGATGGATACCGCGATGTGGGATACCGCGCAGGCGAAAGACAAGATGGACGCCTGGCTCTCCGGCCCGAACGCCAACAAGATCGAAGTGGTGATCGCCAACAACGACGCCATGGCAATGGGCGCGGTGGAAGCGCTGAAAGCGCACAACAAGACCAGTATCCCGGTGTTTGGCGTCGATGCCTTGCCTGAAGCGCTGGCGCTGGTGAAATCCGGCGCGATGGCGGGCACGGTGCTGAACGACGCCGACAACCAGGCGAAAGCCACCTTCGAGCTGGCGAAAAACCTGGCGGCGGGCAAACCGGCCACCGAAGGCACCCAATATAAAATCGAAAATAAAGTCGTGCGTATTCCTTACGTCGGCGTAGATAAAGACAACCTGTCTCAGTTTGTTAAATAAGAATTGAGATCCCGCTAAGACCCCGCCGGTGGCGCCAACACCAGGAATACCGCCGGCGGGGATGTTTACGACTGCAAGATCGTTAAGCCAGGTGTATTTATGGCCGATAGCTCACGCGAATTTCTGCTGGAAATGACGGATATCTGTAAGTCATTTCCCGGCGTCAAAGCCTTGGACAATGTCAATTTACGCGTCCGCCCGCACTCGATTCACGCCCTGATGGGGGAGAACGGCGCGGGTAAATCGACGTTGCTGAAATGCCTGTTCGGCATTTACAAAAAAGACAGCGGCAGCATTGTGTTTCAGGGCCGGGAGATCGATTTCAAGAGTTCGAAAGAAGCGCTGGAGCACGGCGTTTCCATGGTGCACCAGGAGCTGAACCTGGTGCTGCAGCGCACCGTGATGGACAACATGTGGCTGGGGCGCTATCCGACCAAAGGCCTGTTCGTCGATCAGGAAAAAATGCTCAAAGACACCCAGGCGATCTTCGACGAGCTGGATATCGACATCAACCCGCGCGAAAAGGTGGGCAACCTGTCGGTATCGCAGATGCAGATGATCGAGATCGCCAAGGCGTTCTCCTACGACGCCAAAATCGTCATCATGGATGAACCGACCTCCTCGCTGACGGAGAAAGAGGTCAATCACCTGTTCACCATCATCCGCAAGCTGAAAGAGCGCGGCTGCGGCATTGTTTATATCTCGCACAAGATGGAAGAGATCTTTCAGCTTTGCGATGAGATAACGGTACTGCGCGACGGCCAGTGGATCGCTACCCAGCCGCTGGAAGGGCTGGATATGGACAAGATCATCGCCATGATGGTCGGCCGTTCGCTCAGCCAGCGCTTCCCCGACAGGCAGAACACGCCGGGTGAGGTGATCCTTGAGGTGAAGAACCTGACGTCGCTGCGTCAGCCCTCGATCCGCGATGTGTCCTTCGATCTGCACCAAGGCGAGATCCTCGGCATCGCCGGGCTGGTGGGCGCCAAGCGCACCGATATCGTCGAGACGCTGTTCGGCATTCGCGAAAAGGTGGCGGGCACCATCAAGCTGCACGGCAAGGCGATTGACAACCACAGCGCCAACGAAGCCATCAACCACGGTTTTGCGCTGGTGACCGAAGAACGCCGATCCACCGGGATTTATGCCTACCTCGACGTGGGTTTCAACTCGCTGATCTCCAATATCCGCAATTATAAAAACAAGCTCGGCCTGCTGGATAATGCGCGGATGAAGAGCGACACCCAGTGGGTGATCGACGCCATGCGGGTGAAAACGCCGGGGCATCACACCCATATCGGCTCGCTGTCCGGCGGCAATCAGCAGAAGGTGATCATCGGCCGTTGGCTGCTGACGCAGCCGGAGATCCTGATGCTGGATGAACCGACGCGCGGCATCGACGTGGGCGCCAAGTTCGAGATTTATCAGCTGATGACCGAACTGGCGAAGAAGGGCAAGGGGATCATTATCGTCTCGTCCGAAATGCCGGAGCTTTTGGGGATCACCGACCGCATTTTGGTGATGAGCAATGGTCAGGTTGCGGGCATCGTTAACACCAAACAGACCTCGCAAAATGAAATCTTACGTCTCGCCTCCCTGCACCTTTAAGGATCGGAATTATGAACGCGCTAAATAAAAAAACCTTATTTACCTATTTCAAGGAAGGCGGCATTTACGTGGTGTTGCTGGTGCTATTGGCCATCATCATCATTCAGGATCCGACTTTCCTCAGCCTGATGAACCTGAGCAACATCCTGACGCAGTCTTCGGTGCGCATCATCATCGCGCTGGGCGTGGCGGGGCTGATCGTGACCCAGGGCACCGACCTGTCCGCCGGGCGGCAGGTGGGGCTGGCGGCGGTGGTGGCGGCCACGCTGCTGCAGTCGATGGATAACGTCAACAAGGTGTTCCCGCACATGGAAACCTGGTCGATTCCCCTAGTCATCCTGCTGGTGTGTGCGGTCGGCGCGGTGATCGGCCTGGTTAACGGCCTGATTATCGCCTATCTCAACGTGACGCCGTTCATCACTACGCTGGGTACCATGATCATCGTCTACGGCATCAACTCGCTGTATTACGATTCGGTCGGCGCTTCGCCGGTCGCGGGCTTCGATCCGAAGTTTTCCACCTTTGCCCAGGGCTTCTTGCGCTTCGGTGACTTTAAGCTGTCGTACATTACCTTCTATGCGCTGATCGCCATCATATTCGTCTGGATCCTGTGGACCAAGACCCGCTTCGGCAAGAACATCTTCGCCATCGGCGGCAACCCGGAAGCGGCCAAGGTGTCCGGGGTCAACGTGCCGTTGAACCTGATCATGATCTATGCGCTGTCCGGCGTGTTCTACGCCTTCGGCGGCCTGCTGGAAGCGGGGCGTATCGGCAGCGCCACCAATAACCTCGGCTTTATGTACGAGCTGGATGCCATCGCCGCCTGCGTGGTGGGGGGCGTCTCCTTCGCCGGCGGGGTGGGTACGGTGTGGGGCGTGGTGACCGGGGTGATCATCTTCACCGTCATCAACTACGGCCTGACCTATATCGGCATCAACCCGTACTGGCAGTACATTATCAAGGGCAGCATCATCATCTTCGCCGTGGCGCTGGACTCGTTGAAATACGCCAAGAAGAAGTAGATTTGCCGCAGCACAGACAACAAGGCCGGCCTATTGCCTAATGCTGGTTAGTTAGCGTTTTTCTGAACGTATTTGTGCAGTTTTCGGTCGATAAAGGTGAGGTGCGCCATGAGACTCATACACCTCGACCGAGCCAGGGGCCGAAGGCGCGGCCCCTGGCAACCCGCGCCTTTGCCCTATCAGACGGTTGGCTTTGCCAACTTCCCTCTCTCCGCCATAGCGCATTGAGGCCGGTTGCGACAGGCGTCCCTGCCTGTCTCACCTGAAACCGCCGTCCATGGCGGTTTCTCCTAATGCGCTATGCCTGCGTTCGGCGTCTTCAAGGGCGTCCAATACGGTGCTCATCTCCGATTCCTCTTCTCTGCCATAACCTCATAAAGGCCGGGTTGCCCGGTAGCTGCCAGCACGGGGGGTGACCTTTGGCGCGCATCACCGACTGCCGAGCAAGACAGCGTTGTCAGGGGCAACCGGCCAGAGAAGGCCGGTTGAGGCGAGGGTATCCGCAAGGCGGACAGACGGTGTTAAGCAAGGGGGCGGGTGGAGGGGCCGCGCCTTCGGCCCCTCCAATTGCCGTTCATTGTAGTAACAGAGAAATTCGGGGTATTTATGGCAATTCATCCTGCACGTCACGTAAAGAGACTGGATAAAAAATACCAGTCAGGCTTAAGTGACCGGCATTAGGCCTATTGCCGGCCTTTCTGTTGGGCGTTTGCCGCGTCAGGGCTGTTTGGCTTTCTGCTTCTCTTCTTTCAGCTTGTGCTCCAGCTCCACCAACTGTTCCGGTGAAACGGCGGGATAGCCCTGGGCGTCTTCCGGCACGGTGTGCATGGCGGAGATCGGGATCAGCGGGCCAAGGAAGCGCGGTTCGCGCTTGAGGATGTACAGATCGGTCAGCGCGCCCAGGCGAGCGAAGATCTCGCGGGCGCGCACCGTCATCATGTCTTTCGGCGACGGCACCGCGTAGCACTGCGCCTGAATGCCCATGTGCAGGGCGATGAACAGCGCGCGCTCGCAGTGGAAACGCTGGGTGATGATGATGAAATCGTTGGTGTCGAACACCTTGCGGGTGCGCACGATGGAGTCCAGGGTACGGAAACCGGCGTAGTCCAGCACGATATCGCTCGGCGCCACGCCGGCGGCGATCAGATCGCGACGCATGGTCATCGGCTCGTTATAGCTTTGCTGGGCGTTGTCGCCGCTCAGCAGCAGGTATTTCACCTTGCCGCTGTTATAGGCGTTGATCGCCCCCTGAATGCGGTAACGGTAGTACTGGTTAATCACCCCGGTGCGGTAATACTTGGCGGTGCCGAGCACCACGCCGACCTGGCGGTGCGGCAATTCCTGCAGTTCGTCGTAGACGTAAGGCGCGGTTTTCCAGCTGATCCAGCGATCCAGCGCAATAGCCGAACCCATCAACACCGCAATGATGATGAACAGGCTGATGATCAGGCGTTTCCACATGTTGTTGCCTTACGCGCGCCGGGCTGAAAAAGATGGATCAAGGCTACTTTACCTGACCGAACGACGCAAGACGCGAACCGCCTGAAGCACGCGCAACGCCGCATTTTTAGGCGGTTTTGTCGCACAAAAAAGCCCGGCGGTGCCGGGCTGGGTCAATTTAGCGCGCCAGTTAGAACGAGGTGCGCTTGTAGCTGCGGTACTGCGGCCGCCAGAAGTTGTGCTCGATGGCTTTCGACAGCGCGTCTTCGGAGGTGACGATCGCCACGCCCTGCAGCTGCGCCGCTTTACCCACTTCCATGGCGATGCACTTCGACACGCCCTGAATATCGTCGATATTCGGCAGCAGTGCGCCGTGGCCGTCGGTGGCCAGCGGCGAACAGTCCGCCAGTGCGCGGCTGGCGGCCATCAGCATGGCGTCGGTGACGCGGGTGGCGCCGGAGGCCAGCACGCCGAGGCCAATCCCCGGGAAGATGTAGGAGTTGTTGCACTGGGCGATCGGGTACAGCTCCTCTTTATAGCTCACCGGCGCGAACGGGCTACCGGTTGCCACCAGGGCGGCGCCGTCGGTCCAGTTGATGATGTCTTCCGGACGGGCTTCCACGCGCGAGGTCGGGTTGGACAGCGGCATCACGATAGGGCGTTCGCAGTGCTTGTGCATTTCGCGGATCAGCTCTTCGGTAAACAGCCCCGGCTGGCCGGACACCCCGATCAGAATGGTCGGCTTGGCGTTGCGCACCACGTCCAGCAGCGAGATGGCGTCGCTGGCGGTTTCCCAACCGGCCAGGTTGTCGCTCTTCTGTACCAGCTTGCTCTGGAAATCGAGCAGGTTCGGCAGTTTGTCGGTCAGCAGGCCGAAGCGGTCGACCATGAATACGCGGGCGCGCGCTTCGTCTTCGCTCAAGCCTTCGGACTTCATCTGCGCGATGATTTGCTCGGCGATGCCGCAGCCGGCGGAACCGGCGCCGAGGAAGGTGACGGTCTGATCGCGCAGCTGGCTGCCGGCGGCGCGGCTGGCGGCGATCAGGCTGCCGAGGGTGACCGCGGCGGTACCCTGGATGTCATCGTTGAAGCAGCAGATCTCGTCGCGATAGCGGTTCAACAGCGGGGTGGCGTTGTTCTGCGCGAAGTCTTCGAACTGCAGCAGCACGTTCGGCCAGCGGCGTTTGACCGCCTGAATAAACTCTTCGACGAAGGCGTGGTACTCCTCGCCGGAGATGCGCGGATGGCGCCAGCCCATGTACAGCGGATCGTTGAGGCGCTGCGGGTTGTTGGTGCCGACGTCCAGCACCACCGGCAGCGTGTAGGCCGGGCTGATGCCGCCGCAGGCGGTGTACAGCGACAGCTTGCCGATGGGGATGCCCATGCCGCCGATGCCCTGGTCGCCCAGGCCGAGGATACGCTCGCCGTCGGTGACCACGATCACCTTGACGTTCTGCTTGGTGGCGTTTTGCAGCATGTCATCGATGCGATCGCGGTTCGGGTAGGAGATGAACAGCCCGCGCGCGCGGCGATAGATATCGGAGAAGTGTTCGCAGGCCTCGCCGACGGTCGGGGTGTAGATGATCGGCATCATCTCGCTCAGGTGCGAGTCCAGCAGTCGGTAGAACAAGGTTTCGTTGGTGTCCTGGATGTTGCGCAGGTAGATGTGCTTGTCGTTATCGTTCTTGAAATCCTGGTACTGACGGTAGGCGCGTTCCACCTGTTCTTCGATGGTTTCCACCGCTTCCGGCAGCAGGCCGTGCAGGTTGAAGTGGCTACGTTCTTCCTCGGTGAAAGCGCTGCCTTTGTTCAGCAGCGGAAATTCCAGCAGAATCGGGCCGGCGTAAGGGATGTAGAGCGGGCGTTTGCTTTCGTATTCTAGTTCCATCAGTTTTACTCTTCACGTATCAGATAACTTTATTGCCGACGATCCTAAGAGATAAAGAGAAGATGTACAGCATTTGTTGCCAGATGATGAACCAGGTTGGCGTAATTATCGACAATCAAATGATTTTTTAACTAAAGAAAGTCTCTCTGGCGGCGTTGGGGCATTGTATTTGGCGGGCGGGGCTGTTAGCGGCGGAACCGGATGGCTCCGCCGTGGTGCGCTTAGAACGCGGCGCGGCTGACGTTTTGGCAGCCCAGTGCCGCCAGCGTGGCGCGGGTGGCGTCCCACTGGCTGAGGATCGCCTCTTGCGGTTCGACCAGCACGGCGCGGCGGATGTTCAGGCAATCGCCGCCGGAGAGGTTCAGCAGGATCAGCGCGGCCTGCAGCGGCGGCAGGCTCGGGTTGAAGGCGGCGTTTTCTGCATAGCGGCCGGCGTAGAGGTTACCGTCCTGCGTTTCCAGCGCCACGCCGCTGTGGGCGTTGCTGTACGGTGCGTGGCTCTGATTGGCCGCCGCCAGCGCCGCCTGCGTCAGCGCATCGTCCAGCGCCAGCCGATGGCCGTGATCGACCTTGTCCATCAACAGCGAAGCGATATCCAGATCTTTCGGGCCGAAGGCGTCCGGCAGATAGTCCGCCAGCGTGGCCGGCGCGCGGCCCGGCAGACGGATCTGCAGTTCGCCGCCGCTGTTCAGTTCATTCATAAACTGACGGCAGTGGCCGCACGGCGTGTAGTTGACGGTGACCGAGGCCAGCGCCGGCTCGCCGCGCAGCCAGGCATGGGTAACCGCGCACTGTTCCGCATGCACGGTTTGCTGCAGCGGTGCGCCGCTGAATTCCATATTGGCGCCGAAATAGAGGTTGCCACTTTGCCCGCGCGCGATGGCGCCGACGTGGAAGTGCGATATCGGGGTTAACGAGCAGGCCGCCGCCAACGGCAGCAGTGCGAATGCCAGCGCGTCATCGTCCAACCCGCAGCCTGTGCGGATCGCCGCCGCTTGCTCGGCCGTGAACATCGCCGGAAAGTCAGGCACGTCCAGATAGGGCCGCAGGGCGGATTGCAGTGTCGCAGGCAGTGCGCTGAACGCGGTGTGAAAACGCGGATGCATAGAAAGTCTCTCTACAGGTTAACGGGATAACATTCTAGGCAGGCCAGAGACATTAAAGTGTGATTAATGTCTCTTAATTGATGAAATTAATGCAATGAGATACATAAATGCGAGATGTATCGCAAGTTTCATCCTGTTCAACCGAACAGGTGCAGCAGCACCGGGAACAGGAATGGTGCCAGCAGCGAGGTGATGATGCCGCAGATTACCAGCGCCAGCGAGCCGAAAGCGCCTTCCTGGTAGTCCATCTCCGCGCAGCGTGCGGTGCCCAGCGCGTGGGATGCGGCACCCATCGCCAGACCGCGCGCCGAGTGGGTGGTGATTTTCAACAGGTTGAACAGCGTATGGCCGAACACGGCGCCGAGGATACCGACGAAAATGACGCAGACCGCGCTGATCGCCGGAATGCCGCCGAGCGAGTCCGCGACGGCCATGGCGATCGGCGTAGTGACCGATTTCGGCAGGATAGAGGCGGCGATTTCCGGCGTGGCGCCCAGCCACAGGGCGATGGCGCCGCCGCTGATCATGGCGGTCAGGCTGCCGATGAAGCACACCGCGATAATCGACTTCCAGCGCGCGCGGATCTGGTGCAGTTGTTCATACAGCGGGAAGGCCAGCGCGACAACCGCCGGCTGCAGCAGATCGTTGAGGATTTTGCTGCCCTGAAAGTAGCGCTCATAGGGGATGCCGGTGAGCAGCAGCAGCGGGATGATCACCGCCATGGAAACCAGCAGCGGGTTGAGCAGCGGCATGTTCAGCTTGCGCGCCAGCCAGCGCGCGGCGAAATAGACCGCCAGCGTCAGCGGCAGCGACCACCAGATTTCATGGATCATGGGTTGCCCTCCGTGTCGTCGGGTTTACCGGCGATGCGGCGCTCGCGGTGAAAATAGTGTGAGGTATAGCCGACCACCACCAGCACCATCAGCGTGCTGATGAGGCAAGAGATAACCAGCGGGCCCAGATGCGCGACGATCTGGTCATAGTATTTCATCACCCCGACGCCGATCGGCACGAACAGCAGCACCATGTAGCGGATCAGCAAATGGCAGCCGGGTTTAACCCATTTGGCCGGCAGGATCTGGGTAGAGAGCAGGGCGAACAGCAGCAGCATGCCGAGGATGCTGCCGGGAATGGCGAACGGCAGCAGCGCCGCCAGCGCATTGCCGACGAACAGACAAAGGTAGATGAGGAGCAGGGCTCTCAGGTATTTCCAGCACAGTGTGAGCACGTTGGCCATTGTCTTTTCCCGTTTAACTGACGTATTCATCATACAATTAAACTGTGAGCCATGCCACAGAACGCACCATGAATTCTCGCTATGGATGCCATGCCCGATCGGCGGGTTGACAGCCCACAATGACCGCTGCTGGCGGGATCAGCGCGCGTCTTCGGCGGTTGCCGCCGCGTGTTCCGCCAGCCGGTGGCCAAGGAAGAAAAACAGCAGGCTGAGCAGCGCGGCGACGATCAGCATCACGAACATCAACGGCGGCGTGGCATAGCTGAGCAGCACCCCGCACAGCACCGGGTTGATGGCGCCGCCCAGCGCGCTGAGGTTCTGTACCCCATAGTAGCTGCCTTTCAGGTGCGGCGGCGCGATAAAGTCGATGAACATGTATTCCACCGGGATAACGATGATTTCGCCGAGGGTGAACACCGCCATCGCCGCCAGCCACAGCCAGACCATCTGGCCGGCCATCATAAAGCCGAGCAGCCCGACGATGAAAAACAGCGTGCCCAGCGCCAGCCAGCGCAGCATGTTTTCCTGACGCATGCCGCGGCTGAGCAGGTATTGCAGGGCGATGACGATGCTGGCGTTGACGATCATCACCAGCCCGATGATTCTGTAGGCGAACTCGGCGCTGGAGACGGTGATCAGGTACTGCGATAGATAGCCGGTGAACTGACCGAACACGACGGCACCCAGGGTACTGCCGAGAGTGAAGTAGATCAGCCGCCGATCGCTGCGCAGGATAGTCACCGTCTGGCGGAAGTTGGGGAGCGCCGCGGGGGCGGCGGCTGGCGTTGCACGCTGTTCCCGACCGCGCAAGCGCAGGCTTAGCGTCGCCACCGTCGCCAGCGCCAACCCGCCCGACAGGTAAAACGGCAGCAGCGGGCTAAGCCCGGCCACCAGAACGCCGAGCGCAGAACCGATCGCCCAGCCGACGTTGACCAGCGTGTAGTTGATTGAAAAAGCCTTGATGCGCTGCTCGACCGGCAGCCAGTCGGCGAAGCAGGCCTTAATGGTGATGCTCAGCACCGAATAACAGGTATGCAGGATCGCCAGCACCACGATCACGCCGCCGGGGCGAGGGATCCAGGGAAGGGCGAAGAAGCTCAGCGCAAACAATAAAATCGACAGCAGGATCAGGCGGTTCTTGCTGAATTTGTCCACCAGATAGCCGCCGTACAGGCTGGCAAGGATGCCGAGGGTCAGGCTGACGCCCAGGATCACGCCCACGCTCTTCGGCAGCAGATGGAAATGCTCGGTGAGGTAGATGGTAATGAACGGCAGCGTCACGCCGCGGCCGATGGTCAACACCAGCGAACTGGCCAGCAGCATGTTAATCAGCGAGGGGAATCCCTTCATTCGAGGCCTGTGTATGCATACAGTTATTGGGCAATGCAGATAACATAGCGTATTTTGGCGAGGACGGAAGGGGAAAGCCGAAAATTAGTTTAAAAACAGAGGCTGCGTCGGCAGCCTCGTCAAAAACAGCATTATTTACCGTGTTCGGCCTGCAGCGTGGCGAACCACGGCTGCACGAAGTCGCTGCTGCTGCCCCAGCCGGGGATGATCTTCGCCAGCCCGGCGACGTTGACCGGCCCCGGCTGCGCCAGCAACAGTGCCTGCGGAATGACCGTCGCTTTGAACTGATAGCTGTCCGGCGTGCTTTCCCCGGCGATCTTGTTGGCCACCAGGCGCAGGTTGACTGCGCCGATAAGTTTCGGATCCACCGCTACGCTGACCTGCCACGGGCTGCCGGCTTCGCGCATCAGTTGCAAGTCCTGGTTGGAGATATCGATGCTGTACAGCTTGATCTCGGTGCGGCCGTTCTCTTTCAATGCTTTGTAAGCGCCCTGGGTGAAGGCGTACCAGGTGCCCCAGATGGCGTCGATCTTGCCTTTCGGGTATTTCGCCAGCACCGCGCCCACTTTATTGGCGGTATCGCCCTGTACGTCGGAGGAGACCGCGCCGATCGATTCCAGCTCGTGAATGCCCGGATGCTGTTTCAGCAGCTGCTGATAGGCGGCCTGGCGGCGTTCCATCGGCGGGAAGCCGGCTACCCAGAGTTTGATGATGTTGGCCTGGCCGTTGAAATCCTTCACCAGCTGGCCGAAGGAGGCGTTGGCCAGCGAAGCGTCGTCCTGCTGCGAGACGGTGACGCCGGGAACGCTGCCGTTGACGTCGGTATCGAAAGCCGCGACGGCGATGCCGGCCGCCGCGATGCGTTTGACCAACTCGGTGGAATAGGGGGCTCGCCCCTGCGAGAGAATGATGCCGTCATATTTCTGGCTGATAGCCTGGTTGACGAAGTCCTGGAAGCGTGCGTCGTCGCCGTTGCTGAGGAAGGTGTCCACCTTGAAGCCCAGCTTGCGTCCTTCCTGAATAGCGCCCGCCAAAAATTGCGTGGTGTTGTCGTCGGATCCGAGGTTGCGGATCACCGCGATGCGCACCGGCCCCTGATGCTGAGCGATGGCGGCCGGCACGGCGGCGTTTTCCGCCGCCTGCAGCGGCAGGGCGGCCAGCAGGCTGAGGGCGAGCAGCGAAGTCTTGAGAATTTTCATTATTATAGGCTCCAAAAAAGCGGGTAAACGGTCCCGGTGAAGGTCTGTTATAGCAGTCTTTCTGTCTGGACGTCTATTTGTTGTTGCGGAGCATCATAGCGAGATGCGGCGGGCGAGGGAATCAGAGCGGTTATGACTTTTTCTTACTGTTTATAACGTTGGGTTTGAGGCATTAAAAAGGGCCGAGCAAGCTCGACCCTTGATGTAACGCGCCGGCGCGGTTACTTGACCTGCATGCCAGGCTGCGCGCCGCTGTCCGGGCTCAGCAGGAAGATCTCTTTCCCGCCGGGGCCTGCCGCCATCACCATGCCTTCCGAAACGCCGAAGCGCATTTTGCGCGGCGCCAGGTTGGCGACCATGATGGTCAGGCGGCCTTCCAGCGCTTTCGGATCCGGGTAGGCGGAGCGAATGCCGGAGAAGATCTGGCGCGATTCGCCACCCAGATCCAACAGCAGCTTCAGCAGTTTGTCGGAGCCTTCGACAAAGTCGGCGCTCTTGATCAGGGCGATGCGCATGTCCACCTTGGCGAAGTCGTCGAAGGTGATGGTTTCCTGAATAGGATCATCGGCCAATGGACCGGTCACCGGCTTGGCGGCGGCCATGTCTTCTTTCGAGGCGTTGACCATTTCGCTGACCTTGTCCAGATCGATGCGGTTGAACAGCGCTTTGAATGCGTTCACCTGGTGGCCCAGCAGCGGCTGCGGGATTGCGTCCCAGCTCAGCTCGGCGTTGAGGAACGCTTCGGCGCGTTCGGTCAGCGAAGGCAGCACCGGCTTCAGGTAAGTCATCAGCACGCGGAACAGGTTGATGCCCATCGAGCAGATGGCCTGCAGATCGGCGTCGCGGCCTTCTTCCTTCGCCACCACCCAAGGTGCCTGCTCATCCACGTAACGGTTGGCCAGATCGGCCAGTGCCATGATTTCGCGGATCGCGCGGCTGAACTCGCGGCCGGCGTAAGCTTCGGCGATGCTCTGCGCCGCGTCGACGAAGGTCTGGTACAGTGCCGGATCGGCCAGGCTGTCGGCCAGCTTGCCGCCGAAGCGTTTGTTGATAAAGCCGGCGTTGCGCGACGCCAGGTTCACCACCTTGTTGACGATATCGGCGTTTACGCGCTGCACGAAGTCTTCCAGATTGAGATCGATGTCATCAATGCGTGAAGAGAGCTTGGCGGCGTAGTAATAGCGCAGGCAGTCGGCGTCCAGATGCTGCAGGTAGGTGCCGGCCTTGATGAAGGTGCCGCGCGACTTGGACATTTTGGCGCCGTTCACCGTCACGTAGCCGTGCACGAACAGGTTGGTCGGTTTGCGGAAGTTGCTACCTTCCAGCATCGCCGGCCAGAACAGGCTGTGGAAGTAGACGATGTCCTTGCCGATAAAGTGATACAGCTCGGTGGTGGAGTCTTTACGCCAGAACTCGTCGAAGTCCAGATCGCCGCGCTTGTCGCACAGGTTCTTGAAGGAGCCCATGTAGCCGATCGGCGCGTCCAGCCAGACGTAGAAGTATTTGCCCGGCGCATCCGGGATCTCGAAGCCGAAGTAAGGCGCATCGCGGGAGATGTCCCACTGCTGCAGGCCGGATTCGAACCACTCCTGCATCTTGTTCGCCACTTGCTCTTGCAGCGCGCCGGAGCGCGTCCACGCCTGCAGCATTTCGCTGAAGGCCGGCAGGTCGAAGAAGAAGTGCTCGGAGTCGCGCATCACCGGCGTCGCGCCGGAAACCACGGACTTCGGATCGATCAGTTCCGTCGGGCTGTAGGTGGCGCCGCACACTTCGCAGTTATCGCCGTATTGATCCGGCGATTTGCATTTCGGGCAGGTGCCCTTCACGAAACGATCCGGCAGGAACATGCCTTTCTCCGGATCGTACAGCTGAGAAATGGTGCGGTTCTTGATAAAACCGTTTTCTTTCAGGCGGCTGTAAATCAGGGTGGACAGCTCACGGTTTTCATCGCTATGGGTCGAATGGTAGTTGTCATAGCTGATGCCAAAGCCGGCGAAATCCTGTTGGTGCTCCTGGCTCATCTCCGCGATCATTTCTTCCGGTTTCACGCCCAGTTGCTGCGCTTTCAGCATGATCGGCGTGCCGTGCGCGTCGTCCGCGCAGATGAAATGCACTTCGTGGCCGCGCATTCGTTGGTAACGCACCCAGATATCCGCCTGGATGTGCTCGAGCATGTGGCCGAGATGGATGGAACCATTTGCGTACGGTAGCGCGCACGTCACCAATAATTTTTTCGCGACTTGAGCCATAGTGAGAACTTGCTTTCTGTAATGAATAAAAGGGCCTTCGATGTTAACCGATCGCGCCCTTCGCTGCTAGGGCGGTTTCTTACAGGTTATACGCGCCAGCCGACGGGCAGTTCTGATATGCTTAGCCGGAAGCTACCCATTCAAAATCAAGGAGCCGGGATGAACGCAAAATCCCCTGAGCAGACCAACCCCGAAGTTCTGCGCGCCCTGGTGACCGGTGTACTGGCCGCCTTTGAACACCCGACGTTGAAAAACAATCTGACCGCATTGAAGGCTATTCATCACTGCGCGTTGCTGGACGATGTGCTGCATATCGAACTGACGATGCCGTTTGCCTGGCAGAGCGGTTTTGAGGCGCTGCAGGCGAGCGTCGGCCCCGAGCTGTTGCGCGTGACCGGCGCTTCCGCCATCGACTGGAAGCTGAAACACGACATCACAACGCTGAAACGCGCCAACGGCCAGGCCGGCATCAAAGGCGTGCGCAACATCGTCGCCGTCAGCTCCGGCAAAGGCGGGGTGGGGAAATCCAGCACTGCCGTCAACCTGGCGCTGGCGCTGGCCGCCGAAGGGGCCAAAGTCGGTATTCTGGACGCCGACATTTACGGCCCGTCGATCCCCAACATGCTGGGTACCGAACATGAGCGGCCGACCTCGCCGGACGGTCAGCACATGGCGCCGATCGTGGCGCACGGCCTGGCGACCAACTCCATCGGTTACCTGGTGACCGACGATAACGCCATGGTGTGGCGTGGCCCGATGGCCAGCAAGGCGCTGATGCAGCTGCTGCAGGATACGCTGTGGCCGGATCTGGATTACCTGGTGCTGGACATGCCGCCGGGCACCGGTGACATCCAGCTGACGCTGTCGCAGAACATTCCGGTGACCGGCGCGCTGGTGGTCACCACGCCACAGGATATCGCCTTGCTGGATGCCGCCAAGGGCATCGTGATGTTCGAGAAAGTGCATGTGCCGGTGCTGGGCATCGTGGAGAACATGAGCGTGCACATCTGCAGCAACTGCGGTCACCATGAGCCGATCTTCGGCACCGGCGGCGCCGAGAAGCTGGTGCAGAAATACCACAGCCGTCTGCTGGGGCAGATGCCGCTGCATATCTCGCTGCGCGAAGACCTGGATCGCGGTACGCCGACGGTGATCAGCCGCCCGGACAGCGAATTCGCCGAGATGTATCGTCAGCTCGCCGGCCGCGTGGCCGCGCAGATGTATTGGCAGGGCGAGGCGATCCCGACGGAGATTGCTTTCCGCGCGCTGTAATCGGCAAGAGGCACATGGAAAAATCCCGGGCTCCCGGGATTTTTTTATTGGGCGGAGCGTGAGTTGAGGGTGTTATAAGCAACGGGTACGTTGGCGTGCATATCTTCACGTGTGAAAGGTTTATCTATCGGCGCGATGCTGACGGCGATAAACTCCAGCAGTCCCTGGGTCGGGGCTATCGTGCCGTTGTTGATCAACAACAGAGGAAGCAGTAAGGCGGCAGCGATTTTTCGGTATGACAGGGCTGGCGGTGCAATATTGCGCTGCAGCCATAAAAATGCGCTGCTGGCGGCCCCCCCCAATGCGAGGCCGCTGATGACTTCCGAAACGGAGTGTACGTGGATGGCCAGGCGAGAGTAGCCTATCAACAACGCCAGCGCATAACCGCTCAGCACGGCCGTTTTGCGCACGGCAGTGGAGAAGCGGCCGGTCAGTAGCCACATCATCACTGGCCAAATACTGGCGGAAAGTGCGGAGTGCCCGCTAAAACCGGTGAAATCCAGTTCACGAATGCCGATTCCCCAACCCATAAAAGCCAGTTTGGAGGCGCACACGATGGCGCCTACGCCACCGAACAGCAGCGCCCATTGGGCCGTCTGCTTCCAATCCCGACAGACAAACATCAGGATAGCGAAAACAATGATTCCGGAAGGCAGCAGTAACATGCTGTCGCCGAAAAAAGTCAGGGAATACCAATCCATTACGGAAAAACCTTCATGAGAACAACGCGCGGTGATGTATTCAAGGTTGCCTTCAAGACCTTATAGATAAACGATCTTCTAAGCAGGAAGCGCGGGATAGTACTCCGAGCGGTAAAAAATAAGTAGAGTAAAAGTTCTGAAAAGCAATGTTTGATATTCGGTATCGACTAAAAAAGAACGGGAAAAGATGGCGTTTAGGCATTGTTAAAGGCTGGCGCAAACCCCGACGACTCCCTATAATTGTCGCGTTTTAGTTCCCCCCTTCACATTACGAAATCAGGTCTTTAATTTTATGACTGACAATCCGCATCAGTGCGTCATTATTGGTATAGCTGGCGCATCTGCCTCCGGAAAAAGCCTTATTGCCAGCACGTTGTACCGCGAACTCCGCGAGCAGGTCGGCGATGAGCACATCGGCGTTATTCCAGAAGACAGTTACTATAAAGACCAGACTCACCTGACCATGGAAGAACGGGTCAAAACCAACTATGACCACCCGAGCGCCATGGATCACAACCTGCTGTTCCAGCATCTGCAGATGCTGAAGGCCGGCAAGGCGATCGAACTGCCGCTGTACAGCTACACCGAACACACGCGCAAGAAAGAAACCGTCCATCTCGAACCTAAAAAAGTGATTATTCTGGAAGGGATCTTGCTGCTGACGGATATCCGCCTGCGCCAGGAGATGAACTTCTCGATCTTTGTCGACACGCCGCTGGATATCTGCCTGATGCGCCGCATGAAGCGCGACGTCAACGAGCGGGGCCGCTCGATGGATTCGGTGATGGCGCAATACCAGAAGACCGTGCGCCCGATTTTCCTGCAGTTTATCGAACCTTCCAAACAATACGCCGATATCATCGTCCCGCGCGGTGGCAAGAACCGCATCGCGATCGATATTCTGAAAGCCAAAATCAGCCAATTCTTTGAATAATGCCGCTTAATGGCCGGAAATGTGCATTTCCGGCCGGCGGCCAACTATTTGCACCCCGGCGTAGACCTTTCGCCCGTTGTGTGGCAATTTTTGTTTAGTGACGCGTTTTGATGGAGAAGAAAGACATGAGACTGTGCGACCGCGATATAGAAGCCTGGCTGGATAGCGAGAAACTGGTGATTTCCCCGCGCCCGCCGCTCGAACGCATCAACGGAGCCACAGTAGATGTCCGTTTGGGCAATCAGTTTCGCGTGTTCAGTGGCCATACCGCGCCTTTTATCGATCTTAGCGGGCCGAAAGATGAAGTTAGTGCCGCGCTGGATCGTGTGATGAGCGACGAGATTGTCCTGCCGGAAGGCGAGGCGTTCTTTCTCCATCCCGGCGAGCTGGCCCTGGCGGTGACGTTCGAATCCGTGACGCTGCCGGACGATCTGGTGGGTTGGCTCGACGGCCGTTCTTCTTTGGCGCGCCTGGGGCTGATGGTGCACGTGACCGCGCACCGTATCGATCCGGGCTGGCATGGGCGCATCGTGCTGGAGTTCTACAACTCCGGCAAGCTGCCGCTGGCGCTGCGGCCGGGGATGCTGATCGGGGCCTTGAGCTTTGAGCCGTTGTCCGGCCCGGCGGCCCGGCCATACAACAGCCGCCAGGACGCAAAATATCGCGATCAGCAGGGCGCAGTAGCCAGTCGAATCGACAAGGATTAACGGCGCGGGATGCACCGTCGGTGTGGCGCTGACAAGAGGGTGGCATGAGAAGATTACTGACGACATTGGCGATTTTACTGGTGGTCGTGGTGGCGGGGATGTCCGCGCTGGTACTGCTGGTCAATCCGAATGATTTTCGCGGCTACATGGTCAAAAAGGTCGAGCAGAAGAGCGGCTACCAGCTGACGCTCGAAGGCGATCTGCGGTGGCACATCTGGCCGCAGCTCAGCATTTTGGCCGGCCGCATGACGCTAACCGCACCGGGTGCCAAAGCGCCGGTGGTGAGTGCGGAAAATATGCGCCTCGATGTCAAACTGTTGCCGCTGCTGTCGCATCAGCTGTTTGTGAAGCAGGTGATGTTGAAAAACGCGGTTATCCGCCTCACGCCCGACAGCGAAGAGCACTCGCAGGTGGATGCCCCAATCGCACCCGCCGGTAGCGGTACTGACGCGGCAGACGCGGCCTGGAAGTTCGATATCGATAACCTTCGGGTGGTGGACAGCCTGCTGATTTGGCAGCGTGCCGATAACGAACAAATCAATGTCCGGGATATCAATCTCACCCTGCAACAAACGGAAAAACGCCGGGCGCAGCTGGAACTTTCCAGCCGGGTCAACCGCGATCAGCGTGACCTGATCTTCAGCATGGCGGCCGATGTCGATCTGCAGCAGTTCCCACGTCAGATTGGCGCCAAAGTGACCCAGTTCAATTACCAACTGGCGGGCGCGGATATTCTGAACGGCGGTATTCAGGGAGAGGGTAATGCGCAGGTGGTCTATCAGCAGACGCCGGCGCAGATTGCCGTCAGCCAGCTGAACGTCAGCGCCAATAACAGTCAGTTGACCGGCAATATCAGCGCCACGCTGGGGGCAGTGCCCGGCTATGTGGTGAACCTCAATTCGGCAAACCTCGATCTCGACGCGCTTTCCGGCTGGCAATCCAGCACCACGACCGCCGAGCAGCCCGCCGTGACTTCCGCGCCGGTGATCGCCAGCCAGGTTGACGATAGGCAGCAAAACCTGGAGGCGCTGCGCGATTTCACTGCACAGTTGAACCTGCAGGCGGCACAGGTAACCTATCGCGGTATGAACGTTACCCAGTTGGCCGTTACGGCGGACAACCAACGCGGCCTGCTGACGTTGCACAAGCTTGCCGGGCAGTTGGCCGGCGGAGATTTTTCCTTGCCGGGAACGCTCGACGCGCGCGGCAATAAACCGGTGATAAGCGTGCAACCGGTGCTGAATCAGGTTGAGCTCGGCACGGTGCTCAAGGCATTCGATATGCCGCAGATGCTCACCGGCAAGTTCAGCATGAAAGGGGATCTGACCGGCGATCGCCTCTCTTTACAGGCATTTGAGCGCCGCTGGCGCGGTACGGCGCAGCTGGCGATGCAGGATGCGCAGCTGCACGGCCTGAATATTCAGCAGCTGATTCAGCAGGCGGTGGCGCGTAATGATAACAGCGTACGTGGGCAAGACAGCTATCAGCGCTATACCGAAGTCAAAAGCGTCTCGGCACAGGCCAGCCTGAATCAGGGCACGGTCAAACTCAGCGGCCTGACGGCGGATTCGCCTTTGCTGGCGCTGACCGGCGCCGGCAGCATCGATATGCCGGGCAAACAGTGCGACATGGCGCTCAACGTGCGCGTCACCGGCGGTTGGCAAGGGCGCGGTGAGCTGATTGAGCAACTGCAAAAAACGCCGATACCGCTGCGGGTCTATGGGCCTTGGCAACAGCTGAATTATCAACTGCAGGTCGATCAAGTGCTGCGTAAAACGCTGCAGGATCGGGCCAAGGATGCGTTGAACAAATGGGCTGAAAAGAACAAGGATTCGCGCGAAGGCCAGGATCTGAAGAAGCTGCTCGACAAGCTGTAATCTCATCTGACGCGGGCCGCATTGTGGCCCGCGTCAATCTCGATGTTTCCCGCGATAATTTCTCTCCGTTACCTTGATGAAGGTCATGAAGACTCGCGCGCAGATTGTGCAGAGTAAGGGGCTGTTCTGCTATGACTATGCGCCTGAGCGCGAAAACATGACGAGTTGAGGAAACATGATAGAGCTTCTTATTGGCGCCGTAGTGGCGGCGGGCGTGGGCCGTTACATCATCAAGGGGTATTCCGCCACCGGCGTTCTGATGGTGGGCGGGTTACTGCTGCTCGGTATCAGCGCCCTGATGGGGAAAACGCTGTTGCCGTCCGGCGCGGCGTCTACCGGCTGGCGCGCGACCGACATGATCGAATACGTCAAGATTCTGTTGATGAGCCGCGGCGGCGATCTGGGCATGATGATCATGATGCTGTGCGGTTTCGCCGCTTACATGACGCATATCGGCGCCAACGACGTGGTCGTCAAGCTGGCCTCGCGCCCGTTGCAGATGATCAACTCGCCTTATCTGCTGATGGTGGCGGCCTATTTTGTCGCTTGCCTGATGTCATTGGCGGTCTCTTCCGCCACCGGCCTCGGCGTATTGCTGATGGCGACGCTGTTCCCGTTGATGGTGAACGTTGGCATCAGCCGCGGGGCGGCGGCGGCCATTTGCGCTTCGCCGGCGGCGATTATCCTGGCGCCGACCTCTGGCGACGTGGTGCTGGCGGCCAAGGCGGCGGAGATGCCGCTGGTGGACTTCGCGTTCAAAACCACGCTGCCGATCTCGATTGCCGCCATCGTCTGCATGGCCGTGGCGCACTTTTTCTGGCAGCGCTATCTCGACAAAAAGAACAATGAACAGCATCACATCATGGACGTCAGCGAAATCAACACCCACGCGCCGGGGTTTTATGCGATTTTGCCGTTTACGCCGATCCTCGGCGTGCTGATTTTCGACGGAAAATGGGGGCCGGAGCTGCATATCATTACCGTACTGGTCGGGTGCATACTGTTGGCGGCCGTGATCGAGTTTGTGCGCAGCTTCAGCGCCAAACTGGTATTCAGCGGCCTGGAAGTGGCCTATCGCGGCATGGCGGACGCTTTCGCCAGCGTGGTGATGCTGCTGGTGGCCGCGGGTGTGTTCGCGCAGGGGCTGAGCACCGTCGGCTTTATCAGCGGCTTGATCGGGCTGGCGCAGTCGTTCGGCACCGGCGGTTTGATCATGATGTTGGTGCTGGTGGTGATCACCATGCTGGCGGCCATGACCACCGGTTCCGGCAATGCGCCGTTCTATGCGTTTGTTGAACTGATCCCGAAACTGGCGGCGCAGATGGGCGTGAATCCGGCCTATCTGGTGATCCCGATGCTGCAGGCGTCTAACCTCGGCCGCACGCTGTCGCCGGTCTCCGGCGTGGTGGTGGCGGTTTCCGGCATGGCGAAAATCTCGCCGTTCGAGGTGGTGAAACGCACTTCGGTGCCGGTAATTGTCGGGTTGGTGGTGGTGATCGTGGCGACCGAGCTGCTGGTTCCCCAGTAAAAGAAAGGCCGGGCGATGCCCGGCCTCAATGCTAAACCTCGTAGTCCTCCGGTGGGGGGGGCGGGGTGATCTTCACTTTCAGGATGCGGTGGCTGTTGACCTCCAGCGGTTCGAACAGATAGTCACCGATCTTGATTTGCTCGCCTTCTTGCGGCACACGCTGGCTGTGTTCCATCAGCAGCCCCGCCAGCGTGTGGTATTCGCGCTTGTCTTCCAGCGGCATCGGCAGGTACAGCACCAGATCTTCCAGCGGCATATAGCCGTTGGCAATCCAGCTGCCGTCTTCGTTTTGCTGAATATCATGGCGTGCGTCCACCTCTTCGCCGGCCTCCGGCAGATTGCCGGCGATGGTTTCCATCACGTCCGTCAGGGTGACGATACCTTCGACGGAACCGAACTCGTCGACCACAAAGGCAAAGTGCGTCTGTGCCTGGCGGAACTGCTCCAGGGCGCTTAACAGCGTGAGCTGTTCCGGGAAGATCAGCGGTTGGCGTATCAACGCGCGCAGATCCAGCGGCGCCTGTGCCAACTGCTGTTTGAGGACGTCGATAGTGTGGATAACGCCCAGCGGTTCGTCGCTGGCGCTGCTTTCCACCACCACGATGCGCGTGTGCTGATTACGCTCCAGTAATTGCGTCAGTTTTTCCTGCGGATCGTTCAGCTCGAGGTATTCGACGTCGTGACGCGAAGTCATGATGCTGCTGACCGTGCGCTGCGCCATGCCCAGCACGCGTTCGATCATGCGCCGCTCTTGCTGATTGAAGATCTCGCCGTTTTCGCTGTCGCTGTCTGCCAGCAGGTTGGCGGAGTGGCTGTCGACCTCCGCTTCTTCGTGTTTACCACTCAGCATGCGAAGTACCGCCTCGGCGGTGCGCTCGCGCAGTGGCCGCACCTTCGACAGGAAGCGCCGGCGGTTGAACTGGGCCAGTTGGTTCAAGGCCTCGATCATCACCGAGAAACCGATCGCCGCGTAGAGGTATCCTTTCGGAATATGATAGCCGAAGCCCTCCGCCACCAGGCTGAAGCCGATCATTAACAGGAAGCTCAGGCACAGGATAACGATAGTCGGGTGGGCGTTGACGAAGCGCGTCAGCGGCTTGCTGGCCAGCAGCATCAGGCCGATGGCGATACACACCGCGATCATCATCACCGCCAGGTGGTCGACCATGCCGACTGCGGTGATCACCGAGTCGAGCGAGAAAACGGCGTCCAGCACCACGATCTGCGCCACCACCGGCCAGAAACGCGCGCCTTTGCGTGCGCCGTGCTGCTCTTCATCCTTGCCCTCCAGCCGTTCGTTCAGCTCCATGGTGGCCTTGAACAGCAGGAATATCCCGCCGACCAGCATGATCAGATCGCGGCCGCTGAAGGGGTGCTCTGCGACGATGAACATCGGTTTGGTCAGCGTCGCCAGCCACGAGATGGAGGCGAGCAGCGCCAGGCGCATGACCAGCGCCAGCAACAGACCGACGACACGAGCCTTATCTCTTTGTTGTTTTGGTAGTTTGTCCGCCAGAATGGCGATGAAGACAAGGTTGTCTATACCCAGAACGATTTCCAGCACGACCAATGTGGCCAGGCCGGCCCAAATTGTTGGATCAGCGATCCATTCCATACGCCCAATTTCACCTGTAAGTTCTACGGCTTATGCCGCACGGGAATGATGGGCGCTGAGGCGGCAAAATTCAACTTTAATTCGAAGATGTAATAGTGAGTGAAGATGAGTATCGGGTTAAGATCTAAGGAAAAATAGGGGGCATCAATAAATTAAATGGCTATGCAGTGAGCTGGGAGAAATAGCGCACTTGTCATTTGGCTGTAAAATAACCAGAATGCAGTATTTTATTAAATATCATGATGTTATGATTTGATTCGTCAGTTTTTATATTATGAATTGGACGGTCCTAGTAGTCTTATTCTGAAAACGAGACAACTAGGGTATCTAAGGCTTGTGTCCAAAGATTAATAGTATAAGAATCTTAGCCATATAAACGGCCTAAATCGTCTGCTTTTGGTTATAAAAATACCTCTTTACATAGTATGACGAACCAAACGCCACTGGTAGCCATTGCGCGTGAAAAAATACAAATAAATCAGTGTGTTAATTGGTTTTCTCTCTTTCAACCACTGCAAGCAGCGCATTGGTAGCTGGAAGCCAAGGGCGGTAGCGTGTCTGCTATTGGCCGCTAAGCAGCGGGCAATGGATTAGCGTATTTTACAGAATAATGTGATTGTGGATAAAAAACATGCAAAAGAGACTTAAGGCTGTAATTCCGGTTGCTGGACTGGGGACGCGGATGTTGCCAGCAACTAAAGCAATTCCTAAAGAAATGTTACCGGTTGTCGATAAACCCTTAATTCAATACATCGTAAATGAATGCGTAGCTGCCGGGATTAAGGATATCGTACTGGTTACACACTCCTCGAAGAATGCGATTGAGAACCACTTTGATACGTCATTCGAACTTGAGGCGGTACTGGAATCGCGCGTCAAGCGTCAGCTACTGGAAGAAGTCAAAGGTATTTGCCCTCCAGATGTCACCGTGATGCAAGTGCGACAAGGGCAGGCTAAGGGATTGGGACATGCGGTGTTATGTGCTAGGCCGATGGTAGGTGATGAACCGTTTGTGGTGCTACTACCCGATGTTTTATTGGACGATGCTACGGCGGATCTGCATAAAGAGAACCTGGCCAAAATGCTGCAGCGTTTCGATGAGACTGGCCACAGTCAAATCATGGTTGAGCCTGTGCCTGAGGAAGATGTATCCAAATATGGCGTAGTGGATTGCGGCGGTGTGGTGCTGGAGGGGGGCGAGAGCACGGTTATGACGGCCGTGGTGGAAAAGCCTGCGCGTGAAGACGCACCTTCGAACCTTGCTGTCGTCGGACGCTATGTATTGGCTGCAGATATTTGGTCGTTGCTGGAAAAAACACCACCAGGTGCCGGTGATGAAATTCAGCTCACTGATGCTATCGCCATGCTGATGGAGAATAATACCGTTGAAGCTTTCCATATGAGTGGCAAGTCGCATGACTGTGGGGATAAGCTGGGTTATATGAAGGCGTTCGTCCAATATGGTTTGCGTCATCAAAAGGAAGGTGCCGCATTCACACACTGGTTAAAGCAGGTTTTGCACGATAAATAATGCAACGGGCATACAATCACAATTTTGAAGAGGATTATCATGACTAAGTTAAAGGCCGTCATTCCTGTTGCTGGATTAGGTATGCATATGTTGCCGGCGACGAAGGCGATTCCTAAAGAGATGTTGCCGATTGTAGATAAGCCGCTGATTCAATATATCGTTAATGAATGCGTATCCGCTGGGATAAAAGACATTATTTTGGTTACGCATTCCTCCAAAAATGCGATAGAAAACCACTTTGACACGTCGTTTGAACTGGAAGCTATGTTGGAGGCGCGTGTAAAGCGCCAATTACTGGATGAAGTAAAATCCATCATCCCAAAAGGGGTGACCCTGATGCATATTCGTCAAGGGCAACCTAAGGGGTTAGGGCATGCGGTGTTATGTGCTAAGCCATTGATTGGTGAAGAGCCTTTTGTGGTTGTATTGCCCGACATTTTGTTGGACGAAGGCAAAGCTGCACCCCAGAAAGATAATTTAGCGCATATGATTGCGCGTTTTGAGCAGAATGGTTCGAGCCAGGTGCTGGTTCAGAAGGCCGATGAACATGTTCTCTACGATTATTCTGTCGTTGAGTGCGAGGTGGATACTTTGCATCCGGGCGAAAGCGCCAGAATGACATCAATCGTCGAGAAACCTAGCCGTGAACTTCAGTTAAACTCCAATTATTCTGCTGTCGGACGCTATGTCCTTTCTGCCGAAATTTGGCCCATTTTGGAAAGAACCGAACCTGGCGCCTGGGGCCGAATTCAGCTGACTGACGCAATTGCCGAGCTGTTGCAACACAACACGGTGGAAGCGATGGGGCTGGTGGGAGATTCATTCAATTGCGGCGAGAAAATGGGTTACCTTCGTGCCTTTGTGACCTATGGTTTGCGACATCCAAGTCAGGGGGAAGCCTTTAGGACTTGGGCTAAGCAACTGTCGTTGTAAGGTCGCTCGATTTGACCGCATTGTACACCCTGCGTTTTGATGTGGAGGGGAGCGCTCAGTGCTCCTCACTACGTTGGACTCAGCTGTGGAAATACTCCATAATCATACGGCCCTGATTCTCAACGCTGGCTCAATACGAGCATGGTTTTCCGTCAAAATATCTGAGATATGACAGTGCTTATGACGCACATACGACGATGTAGCCCAGGTTGACCAGCTAACGTAGCTTGCAGATATATTTACTTTGAAAGTGATGATAACTCGATGGCAAAAAAACAATGGAAACTGATACCACTTTTGGTATCTATCGGTGTGGTTAGCGGCTGTACTATCGTACCGGGCTCTCATCTTTCAACCAGTGGCAAAGAGGTCGTCAAACAACAAGATAATGATTTTGACATCGATAAACTGGTTAATGTTTATCCGCTCACGCCAAGCTTGGTCGAGAAAATGCGACCTAAGCCAGTTGTTGCACAACCCAACTCCTCTTTAGAACGTGAACTACAGAACTATGAATACCGTATCGGTATTGGTGACGTTTTGATGGTAACCGTGTGGGATCATCCTGAACTGACCACTCCGGCAGGCCAATATCGGAGCGCCAGCGATACAGGGAACTGGGTCAATTCTGACGGTACTATTTTCTATCCTTACATTGGCAAGGTAAAAGTCGCCGGTAGAACCATGAGTCAGGTTCGCAATGATATTGCCGGTAGGCTTGCGCAATATATCGAAAGCCCGCAAGTGGACGTCAGCATCGCCGCCTTCCGTTCACAAAAGGTTTATGTTACAGGTGAGGTAGCAACATCAGGAAAGCAGGCCATCACGAACGTACCTTTGACAGTTATGGATGCTATAAATGCCGCCGGTGGTTTAGCAGAGAACGCTGATTGGCGCAATGTAGTGTTGACTCATAATGGGCAGGAACAGCGCATTTCCTTGCAAGCACTGATGCAGCGTGGCGATTTGACGCAAAACCGTTTACTTTATCCTGGTGATATCCTCTACGTACCACGTAACGATGACTTGAAAGTTTTCGTTATGGGAGAAGTGAAAAAGCAAACCACATTGAAAATGGACCGCAGCGGAATGACGTTGACGGAGGCGCTTGGTAACGCTGAAGGAATGGACCAGGCTGTATCCGATGCAACAGGTGTATTTGTTATCAGGCCTCTGCGCGGAACGGAAGGCAAGAAACTGGCAAGCATATATCAGTTGAATGCATCGGATGCGACAGCCATGGTCATGGGAACAGAGTTCCATTTGCAACCCTACGATATTGTTTATGTAACCACGGCTCCTCTGGCTCGCTGGAACCGCGTAATTAATCAGCTATTACCAACTATTGTTGGATTTAACAATCTGACTGAAGGTTCGTTACGTGTGCGAAACTGGCCGTAGATGTTCTTTTAAACGATAAAATTTATTAATATGAATGATGACTACCTATCTTTAGGGAGGGTAGTCATTTTAATTAATTAATCTAAAGATTATTGGACGTTTTAGAGAATTTTTAGTTTTATTGAAAATCAAACGTACAAAACCATTAGAAAATAGCTTAAATACGCTACAGATTAGGAACTCATATGGTAATGTATTGGGTGGTTGGTTATACGCTTTTCTTATTTAGTTGCTATGAAGTGCTTATAACTAACGGGATGGACGTTAAAGAAAGGAAAAAAGATCCGTTAGTAATCCTATTGTTTATCGCAGGTGTCGCACTTCTGATTGTCTTTGGCGGTATTCGCGGTCCGATGAGTGGTGTTGATGATGACCAGTATAAGCAGTTTTACTATTATTTTATCCAGCAGATCGATATTGATTCTCTAGGAGATATAAAGGATAAATATAGATATGAGCCAGTATTTATATATCTTGCCTATCTTAGTAGCTTTATAACAAAGAACGCTAACTGGTTTCTCTTATTTGTTTGCTTTTTTGCGGTTAGTATTAATGCGATAACATTTAAAAAGTACTCGCCGTTAATTTTGGTTTCACTTTGCTTGTATTCTGTACACTTATTCATAAACAAAGACATGAATCAGATAAGATTCGGAATTAGTAGTGCATTTGCTGTTGCGTCGTTTTGTTATCTGTCTCAAGATAAATATACTAAAGCTCTCATTTTATTCTTGTGTTGTATACTCTCTCACAACACAGGGTATGCAGCTATTTTAATGGTTCCTTTTTTATTTATAAAAGAAAGAAGATATTTGCCGTTAATAATAATACTATGTGCAATACCTATTGGTATCGTTGGTGGAAAAAGTTTGTTTCTTAACTATTTTTCGCTTATACCAGGGGTTGGTATTATGGCTCGAAATTACGTGGGCGGAGAGTTTGATGGTGAGTTGAGTGTATTTGGTCTGGCTAATCTAAAAAACATTCTCTTCATTGCCGTTTTTTGTTTCTATATTCTAAGAGATATAACGGAACCTGAGAAGTTTAAGCTGTATTATATCTTAATATTGGCCTATGCAATCGGTGGCGCGATACGCATTATATTTTCAGACTTTTCAATTATCGGTGGTAGAGTAGGTAATCTTTTTTTACATGCAGAGCCGATACTCATGGCTATATTCCTGTCCAAAATAAAAAATAAATTCATGGCCCTAGGCTTCTTTTTCTTATTTATTAGCTACTTCTTAACATACAATACAATAATATTCCCTCAGTCGATATTTGGTTATAGTGTATCCCAAACATTTGATGCGTTTTAATATTTCAAGGTAAATTAACATGACAATTTTCGTCGTCACTCATAAGGAGTATGCATTTCCAGCAGGGGGGTGCTATGTACCTATCAGGGTTGGAAAGTCGAAGTTTAACCTTACGCGAGGGGTTTCCGATGATACTCAAGATAATATCTCGGAGTTCAACTCTTCTTTTTGTGAGCTAACAGCTTTATATTGGATTTGGAAAAATACTGATGACAAGTTTGTTGGCATGATGCACTATCGCCGGTACTTTAAAGGGAATGGGGGTGGTGAGTTTATTAATGGGAAGTCGATTTTAAGTTGTGAAGAAATTAGTAAGCTAATAAGTAAGTATGACTTGGTTGTGGCGGAGCCAAGAAATTATTATATCGTTTCCATAAGAAAGCATTACATAAAGGCTCATTATGAAGCAGATTTGCAGTTACTAGAAAGTGTTCTGCAAGAGAAACACCCCCAGTATATGAGTGCCTTTAAGCAAGTCATGAATGGGCGAAAATTGTCTCTCTATAACATGTTCCTGGCAAAGAGAGAGACGTTAGATAAATATTGCGAGTGGCTTTTTCCTATGCTTTTTATATTGGAAAAAGAAATAAAATATAGAGATTATGATACCTATCAGAAACGTGTGTTTGGTTTTTTAGCGGAGCGTTTATTTAATGTATGGATCCTTTACAATCAGAGTGAGTTAAAAATAAAAAAAATGCCAATAATAAATATTGAGGGTGAGAATGTAATAAAAAAAGGAATTGGAATGCTAAAAAGACAGTTTTTATGAAAATGCGAAGGATGAACGAAAATGGCTAGGCTTTTAATTATTACTGATAATGCCTTCACTTATACTGGAAGAGAAAAGATATGTGATTTTATGGTGGAAAGCCTGGGGGGGAGTGACGATGTCGATGTTTTTTCCTTGAGGGGAGATGGGCTGCCATTTTACAACTATAAAAATGCAAAAGAATTGAGAAGTTTTGCGCGGGAAAAGTATCCTCTATTAAGTATTATAAAAGAGATAAATAAGAGAGACTACGATCTTGTTTTTGTTGTTAGCATGGGAAGATTGAGTGTATATTTTTCATTTTTATTCTCCATTTTTGGAAGGAAATCCAAGGAAAGTTTAATTGCATGTGAGCATGTTTCATTAGATTCACTATCAGTTGCAATCAGGTTTTTAAAAAGAATCGCATTGTCAAAGTATGACAAGGTTGTAGTTCTTACGGAAAGAGATGGAAAGAAGCTGGCTAGTTGGGGTATAAATAACACCGTAATTTATAATCCTATAAAATACAATGACTACAAGAAAATAAATAGAAGTCGACATGCTTTAGCTGTGGGACGATTGAGCAAGCAAAAAAACTTCTCTAGCCTACTAAATATTTGGTCTCGCTTCATAAAAAACAACCATTCGGATTGGATGCTAAATATTGCTGGTGATGGTGAGCTCAAAGATGAACTTATCCAGCAAGCAAGTCGATTGAAAATAAGTAATAACGTTCAATTTCTTGGTCGCATAAATAATATTGATGATTACTATAAGAATGCTGATCTATGCTTAATGACTTCCATCTATGAGGGGTTACCACTTGCTCTGCTTGAAGCGAAATCATGGTCGGTGCCCGTTATAGCATATGACTGTCCAACTGGACCGAGAGAAATTATCTCTGATAAAGTGGATGGTTTTTTAGTGGAATTAAATGATGAAGATAGCTTTTTGGCCAATCTAGAATATTTAGCTTCTAATGATAATGTTTATTTTCAGTTAAGTGCAGGTACATGTAATGTATCATCGCAGTTTTCCGAAGAGAGGATAAAGAGTCTTTGGAGGAATCTTGTTTGTGGTAAATAGCAATATATGTTTTTTTGAAAATAACTATTGCTATTTAGTATTCTGAATTACAAAACTATCAGTAGGAGAGTAAATGGAACATGCTGATAAGTCACAGGTTTTCTTTTCTATAGTCATCCCATGCTATAATGCATCAAATTCTTTAGCGATAACTCTAGATTCATTATATGAGCAAAAATTTAAGGATTTCGAGATTGTTATAGTAGATGATTGCTCGGCTGACAGGGACGAGACTAGAAAAGTTATCAGTAAAGAAAAATATAGCCGCTTAAATATTACATTTTACTCATTCGACGAAAATAAGAACGGTGCAGCAGCTAGAAATAAAGCAGTGTCATTATCAAAAGGGCGTTATATTTGCTTTTTAGACGCAGATGATTCATGGAGTGATAATAAACTAGATGTTTTTTTTGATGTTGTAAAAAAATACAAGGAAACTGATAGGGTTTTGTTTTATAGCAAAGTTCTAGTAATTGCTGACGGAATGTCTGTTGGTGTTAGACCCGAACGGGCTATATATGATAACGAATCAGTGTCCGAGTACTTATTTGCACGCCAAGGATTTATGCAGACAAGTAGCCTGGTTATCTCTAGAGTGAATACAAATGTTTTATATTTTAATGAAATTTTTAGAAGGCACCAGGATTTTGAATATTGCATAAAAGCGCAAGCACTAAAATTCAAGTTTGTTATGATTGATGAGGTGTTGACAAACTATTTGACGTCTTTTGAACATAAACAGAAATCGAAAGAATCTGTGTCATATTCTATTTTTTGGTTGAGGAATATGACTAAGTATATGAGTAAGAAAGAAAGAGAGTGCTTTAAGGCATATATGTTACCCTCAAGATATAAGATGGAGGGGCGAGTGATTGCCGGCGTGTTTTGTTTCCTTTGTCACCTACCATTTACGGGAATGAAAAATATCTCACATAATATAAAAAGAAATATAAAGAAAATTAGATGGGCTTCTAATGTTTTTAATTAAAATAAAAGGTGCTTTATGAGTGTGAAAAATGTATTAGTTGTTGGCGCAGGGTTTTCTGGCGCAGTGATTGCTCGCGAACTGGCAGAGAAAGGTCACAAAGTAAATGTCATTGACCGTCGTTCTCATATTGCAGGCAACTGCTTCGATGAAAGAGAAGCAACAACGGGTGTGATGGTTCATACATATGGCCCCCACATATTTCATACCGATAATGAGCAAGTTTGGAGTTATATAAATAAATATACGGTGATGATGCCATATACAAATCGTGTTAAGGCAACATATGATGGCCAGGTTTTTTCATTGCCGATAAATTTGCATACGATAAATCAGTTTTTCAAGAAAACATGCTCTCCTGACGAAGCGCGAGAATTAATAGCAAGCAAAGGCGATAATAGTATTTTGGAGCCTAAAACGTTTGAAGAGCAGGCATTACGCTTCGTAGGGCATGAATTATACGAAGCCTTTTTTAAAGGCTATACAGTAAAACAGTGGGGTATGTCACCCAAAGATCTACCGGCATCAATTCTCAAACGGCTACCAATCAGGTTTAATTATGATGATAACTATTTCAATCATAAATATCAGGGGATGCCACATGACGGTTATACCGAGATTGTAAAGAAAATTCTCGGTCATGATAATATTACTCTGAGCCTTGATACCGAATTTGAGCCCTCGATGATTGAAATGTATGATCATGTTTTCTACAGTGGCCCATTAGATGCTTTTTATAAAAATAAATTTGGACGCCTTGGATATAGAACTTTGGATTTTAAAAAGTTTATTTATGATGGTGATTATCAAGGTTGTGCAGTGATGAATTATTGCTCGGAAAAAGTGCCTTATACGCGGATAACTGAGCATAAGTATTTCTCACCCTGGGAGAAACATGATAAGTCAGTCTGCTATAAAGAATATAGTCGACAATGCACGGAAAATGATATCCCCTACTATCCAATTAGGCAGGTAGGGGAGATGAAAATGCTTGCTGACTACATTGCACTGGCTAAACAAGAAAAGAAAGTGACATTTGTAGGTCGCCTTGGAACGTACCGTTATTTAGATATGGACGTGACAATTTTCGAAGCACTGAGAACTGCACAGATTTATTTAGAGTTTTTAGATGATGGCGGTTTGATGCCTGCATTTACAGTAGAAGTTGTTTGATGACTCTCTATATTAGTCAAAATGGCGTTAGAATTGATATATAAAGCAAGCTCCTTTTAAGTTAATGAAATGCATAACGATTTAGCAGTTAATAGCTATGCATAAGATTTTGGTTTCGTTGCTAGTTTCTTCAGCAATGATGACTATCAATCAGATAAGAGGGGCGCTTTTTCCATTCAAAAACTTCTGCTATAGTAATGTAATACCAAAAGATTACTCTTCAGGAATATGGATATGTTTGACTCTATATTAGTCGTTTGTGTAGGAAACATTTGCCGCTCACCTACTGCGGAACGTTTGCTACAGAATTCTTTACCAGAAAGAAAAATTAGTTCTGCGGGATTAGCTGCCGTTGTTGGGCATGGAGCTGACGCGACGGCATTGCTAGTGGCAAAATCAAATGGCTTATCATTAGATGGACACCATGCCCGGCAACTTACTCGAGAGCTTTGCCGTGAGCAGTCTTTGATTTTGGTAATGGAAAAGAGTCATATAGAAGCTGTTACACGCCTGGCTCCTGAGGTTAGAGGGAAAACGATGTTGTTTGCTCACTGGCTTGAACAGCGGGATATTCCTGATCCTTACGGAAAGAGTCAAGAAGCATTTGAGTTTGTTTATCGTCTACTAGCAGAATCAGCGCAAGCGTGGGCAAAGGCTCTAAATTAAATACAGAGAATACAATGACTGAAAATACCGCTCGGAAAAGTATAGCAGGCACCAAGAGCCATGATATAAATATTGCTCAGATTGTAGGTGCGCTAATAGATAATAGATGGCTGATTATTGCGATCATTGCTCTTTCTTCTTGTATTGGCATTGTGTATTCGCTATTTTCCACACCAGTTTATCAAGCGGACGCATTGGTTCAGGTGGAAAAAAATTCTGGTGGATCTCTGCTCGATAACTTGTCCCAAATTATTCCAAATTCTGAGGCTGAGTCTACAACTGAAATAGAGCTAATTACTTCTAGATTAATAATTGGGAAGGCAGTTGATGAGCTCGGACTCCAAACTAGCGTTAGCGAGAAATTTCTTCCTATCTTCGGTCGTGGGTGGGCTCGAATGACGGGGGAGGAGCCTCAGAGTATTTCTTTGTCCAGGTTTGACATTCCTGAGAGTCTTTTTGATACTTCTTTCACATTGACGGTACTCGATAAAAACGATTATTCACTCACTAATGACGAAGGGATGTTTTTAAAGGGGAAGGAAGGGGAGGTTGTGTTTGGGCAAGGTGTTGTAATTCTGTTGGATAAGCTTAATGCCAAGCCTGGGACATCATTTATTGTTGTTAAAAGAACTCGCCTAAAAACTATAAACACTATTTTAAATTCTTTATCAGTTGCAGATAAAGGGAAGAAGACAGGTGTTTTAGAATTAGCTTATTTCTCTGAATACCCAGAGTTGGCACGTCAAGTATTGGAAAGTATTAGTAGGAATTATGTTCTGCAAAATATTGCGAGAAAATCGGAGGAAGCAGAAAAGAGTTTGAAATTCCTGCAAGAGCAACTTCCTACTGTCCGAGCATCGCTTGATGAAGCAGAGAACAAACTTAATAAATATCGTCAACAAAGTGATTCTGTTGATTTATCCTTAGAAGCCAAATCAACGTTGGATAGCATAGTTTCCGTTGAGTCCCAACTAAACGAGTTGACTTTCAAAGAGGCTGAGATATCAAAACTTTATACAAAGGAGCATCCAGCATATCGAGCTTTATTGGAAAAAAGGAACACTTTAGAAAAAGAGAAAGGGAAATTAAATAAACGAGTTTCTGCGATGCCAAAAACGCAGCAAGAAATTTTGAAACTTACGCGAGATGTTGATGCGGGTAAGGCCATATACATGCAGTTGCTGAATAAACAGCAAGAGCTAAGCATTACAAATGGCTAGTACTGTTGGTAATGTGCGAATTGTTGACGAGGCAATTACGCAACCAAAACCCGTTAAACCTAAAAAGCTTATAATAGTTGCTGTTTCAGTCTTTTTAGGCGCACTGTTTGCTGCCGCGATCGTATTTATTAAAATGCGCCTTCATCGAGGAATTGAGTCTCCAGAGCAGCTGGAGGAGGATGGCATCAATGTTTATGCTAGTATTCCTTTGTCAGAATGGCAGCAAAAGAAGGATCTGCAATTAAGGAATATAACAAGAAGAAAAAAGACAGTACGCTCCGACTCTTTATTAGCTAGTGGTAACCCAGCCGATCTTGCGATTGAAGCCATACGTAGCCTAAGAACCAGCTTACATTTTGCTATGATGGACTCAAAAAACAATGTGCTTATGATTTCAGGTGCTAGCCCGAATATAGGTAAAACGTTTGTTAGCACCAACCTTGCTGCAGTGATCGCTCAGTCTGGGCAAAAAGTTTTAGTCATAGATGCGGATATGCGGAAGGGATACCTACACTCTATATTAGGAGTAGATAATAACGTTGGCCTATCTGATATTCTATCATTACAAGTAACTTTTGATAAGACGATACAGAAAACTACAGTTGAAGGTTTGGATGTGATAAGCAGAGGACAAGTACCTCCAAATCCATCAGAGCTGCTAATGACACGTGGATTTACTGATTTTGTCGGGAGTGTCTCCGCTCTTTACGACATTGTGCTGATAGATACACCTCCAATTTTGGCTGTTACTGATGCTGCTATTATTGGCCACCATGCAGGTACTGCGTTGATGATCGCGCGTTTTGGTGTTAATACAGTGAAAGAAGTTGAAGTCAGTATTCGTCGCTTTGAGCAGAATGGTACCAATATCAAAGGCGTTATTCTCAACGCTGTTGAAAAGAAAGCGAGTAGTTATTATGGTGGTTATGGTTACTACCATTATGAATACGAGTCAACGAAGAAGTAAGTTGAGATGTGTAATGATAGCAGCCCATTCTGGGCTGCTGTTAATAGTAACGATGTATGCTTTTTCCTAGGATGGTCATCGTGAAAATTATGATGGTTAGCTCGTTATACGCACCATATCAGATGGGCGGTGCCGAGATATCTCTTCAATTGCTAAGTGAGGAACTAGTTAGAAGAGGTCATCAAGTTAGGGTAATTACGCTATGTGATAAACCGTTAAGGTCGTTCTCTATAATCAATGGCGTCGAGGTCGTATACATACCACTTAGAAATATATATTGGCCTTTCAGTGGCAGAAGGCGGAATGTTTTACTACGCTTTTTATGGCATGTTATTGATAATTATAACCTGTTAATGAAAACTCCGTTTAGGAAGGAAGTGGCCGATTTTCAACCGGATATAGTAAACACAAATAATTTATCTGGCTTTTCGGTTGCAGTTTGGGGCGTTGTTAACGCTATGGGGATTACATTAGTCCATACTTCACGTGATTACTATCTAATGCATCCAAACACGACGATGTATTACAAAGGAAAAAATACTGAACCGCGTGCGCTCTCAGTTTTTCTTTGGTCCTTTTTGAAGAGAATTTATAGTAAAAAAGTCAATTTTTATATTGGCATTAGTTTTTTTATCATGGATTTTCATATAAAGAATAAATTCTTCAAGAATGCATTAAAGGATTATACTTATAATCCAGTATCAGTTTATTCCGGATGTTCGCCCTCTGCAGATGTGATTCGTATCGGGTTTATCGGACGGTTAACAAAAGAAAAGGGGTTTGACGTATATTGTCGCTTGATTGTTAAATTGCGTAACGCCGGATATAATATACAAGCTTTCGCTGCAGGTGATTGTTTTGATGACAATGATGAGTTTCGAGTTATGTTGCATTCAGCTGATATTATTCAGATGGGACGCGTTAATATCGAGCATTTCTTAAATAACGTAGATATTGTCATTTTCCCTTTTCAATGGCGTGAGCCATTTGGTCGAGTCGTTGTTGAAAGTGCATTAGCCAAAAAGCGTGTGTTAATTAACCCAGTTGGCGGGGCAGGAGAATTACTAGAGTTAATCCCATCTGTCAAAGAGATAACGGAAAATAATCTTGAGTGGGCATTGAACTCTACTACAGAAATTACTATTGAGCCCGATACTATAAAGCTTTTTGATATTGCCAACATAACAGATGAGTATATATCGAATTATGATCGAGCCAGAGAAACTACCCATTATCACTGAACTTCCTAATGTGCTGGTAATTTACGATAGTATTGTTTTCTTTCTTGGTCTTTTCCTTGCTTTTGCCTATTTATATCGTATTGCAGTAAGGTTTCACTTGAATTTTTATTCGGTGACACTGTTTTCTTTATATGTGCTCTGTTCGTATTCGTCATATAACATCATGGTTATGCCAATCCATGACTATAATGTTGCTATAGCTAGAAATATTATTTACCATTATAAAATATTTGGTTTTATATCGATTGTCGATATTATCTTTATAACTATTTTTTTTGCTTTGCTCGCACACTTCACTTTTCATGCTGGCTGGTTTAAGTTTCGACAGAGAGAGTATAAGGTTGCCATCTTTCTAACTGTAGCGATTATTATTCAAGGATGCGTAATCGGTATAATTTCAACTTCAGCGTTTTTCAATCACGTTATGCAAGGTGGCCTTGGTCAGATTAAAAGGCAAGTTGTTTATTTTCGTGGTGTTATTTATTTCAGCGTGCTGATTTATCTTTTCTTTAATTGCACGAAACAGCTTTCGTTATTAGGGTTCTATAAAGTATTGACTTTCTTTTGTGTCTTTGACCTAATAAACTTCACATCCAGTATAGCGGCGAGTAATATATATTATGATTTTTTATGGGAGAGATATGGAGTAAAGGTTACCATAATAGATCAAGATAAGATATACAACTACTTCACTATTTACTCCTTGATGATTTTTGCTTTATTCTTTTCCAGATTGCCGCAAAGATTTACAATCTGTTTGGCAACAATCGTTATTGGTGCAGTGATGTATTTTAATATGTACAAGTTTTTATTCGCCTTCGCTTTTCTCTTTATATTGTATGATATCATCATTAACATTCTTAATAAGAAACTACCAAAGTTAAAAATAACGATAACTTTTCTCATCTGCATCATAGCGCTGCCTGCTATGATGAATTTGTACTCCAGTAAATCGATGAATACTCGCTCAAGTCAAATGACAGATTATTGGAAATATACGGGGCAGTATTTCCCCGCAAGTCTGATAGGCATTGGCTATGGAGGTCTATATTATTCACCTTCCGGCATTGGTGATAAAGGAGAGACAAAAAAAATTGACCTTATGGAGTTAGATGCACATTATAAAAGAAGCATACAGACGCCGTTTTTGACGCAGTTAAAAAATAGCGGATTGCTTGGTATTATTTTTATGCTGACTGTCGCAATCATTGTCGCTGTGAGAATGATAAAAGTTAATTTAAAATTGGCTGAACACATCTTCAGTAATGCGATTTGTTTTAATATCATTTGGTTGGTCGGAAGTACCAGTATTTTATTACAACCATATCCGATGCCTTCGCTTGCTTTTGTGAAACTACTATTGCTTCTTTTTTTGATGTTAAGTGCAAACAAGTTGCGAATGGGGTTGCATAGAAATGCTAACTGAATGGATAAGAAAATGGAGGGGGAAGGGGCGTGTATATATCAAATTATTTTCTAAGTTCTTACCCTGGTCCCTTCAGGATAGGTTCGTTTTTTTATTGAAGTTGGGCTATTTCCCTAATTTGAAAAATGCAAGAACCTTCAACGAAAAGATATTGTTTAGAAAGCAAAATAAAATGAGCGGTGACAATTTTGTTTTTCTATCAGATAAATATTTAGTGCGTGATTATGTGCGAGACAAAATCGGAGACCAATACTTCGTCCCATTAATGTTTTGTACCGACTCTCCAGAGCAGTTATTTGATTATGTTCCCTACTGTGACGTGATTTTGAAACCTAACCATGGGGCAGGGATGTACAGAATTGTAAAAACTTCAAATTATAATTCTGAAATAGAGGATATAGTTAAACTATGTAACGAATGGATGAGAATAGACTTTTCACATATTCAAAGAGAAATTCAGTACAGAAATATTCCTAAGAAGATATTGATGGAAAAGTTGTTAGGCGATGGTGTTATTGCTCCAACTGATTATAAATTCCATATATTCCGTGGTTTGGCAGGTAAGGTTAATTATGTTCTTCAAGTCATAAATGAAAGATTTACTGGCAACTTGTCGCGTATTTTTTATGTAAATGGATTTGATAAGCCATTTGAAACTGGAATAAACAGTAAAGGAAATGGTGAAGAGAAGTCTTTATACGTTATTGACAAAAAGTTGGCATCAGAGGCATTGAGATTGAGTTGTTTGCTGGCCGCTGATTTCGATTATGTACGTGTTGACTGGTATATTCATGATGGCTGCATTTATTTTAGTGAGCTTACGTTTACGCCTGCTGCAGGATTTGGCATTGGATATGGCCCTCACCTAGATAGATTGATGGGGGAGTTTTGGGTATAGATACTGACATTGAGCCAGCATATAACTACTGATATCGAGAAAGTGTATGATATACATCAACGCCCGGTTTTTAACTCAAGATATGACGGGAGTTCAGCGTTTTGCAGCGGAGCTTTGTCTACAACTGGCGGGGCTAAGAGATGATGTTATATTCTTATCGCCACGAGATATTAAACAAGTGGATATCGCATCACGTCTAAATGTTAAAGTAGTAGGTAGTCGTTCGGGGCACCTCTGGGAACAGTGGGACCTTCCTTTTTTTTTGCGAAAAAAAGGATGCCCATTGCTTGTTAATTTAGGAAATACCGCTCCATTACTCTATCTGAACAAAGTAATCACATTACATGATATATCTTATCTGCGATATCCTAAAACATACTCATGGGGTTTCCGGTACTGCTATAAGTTTTTTATACCACTTCTATTGGGAACATGTAAGAAGTTATTAACTGTTAGTGGTTTCTCGAGAGATGAAATATGTTCGCAGTATGGATTTTCTAGAGAGAAGATACATATTATTCATAATGCTGTAAGTGAAAAGTTCACTGTGTCTCATGAGACTGGGCTTAGGAGGGGGTATTTTCTTGCCGTATCCTCGCATCATTACCACAAAAATTTTCATGGGTTACTCGCTGCATTCAATAAATTACCTGAAAAGTATGAAATGCATATGATTGTTGCAGGGAGCACGCATCCTAACTATCAGCCCCTAGAATTTGACAAAAACCTCGGTAATAAAGTCAGTTTTGTCGGGCGAGTTTCTGATGAGGAGCTTGTGGATCTGTATCGCAATGCATTCTGCTTTCTTTTCCCATCCTTATATGAAGGTTTTGGTTTGCCACCGCTAGAAGCTCAAGCCTGTGGTTGTCCCGTGATTGCATCTAATGCCGCTGCGATGCCTGAAGTTCTTGGCGAAAGTGCAATTCTTGTCGATCCATTAAACGATGATGCATTAACTGAAGCTATGGAGAAGCTGGTTCTTGACCCAAAGCTCAGAGAGTCTCTTATCGCAGCAGGCACTGAAAATATTGAACGATTTTCTTGGCTACTCTCTGCAAGACAACTAAGCTGTGTTATCGACAGCGTATAAGTTTGATAAGCTTACTGCTTTGCTACAGACTTGTCTGCGAGTAAATTTAGAAGAGAAATATCTTGAGGCATATAATGTTGGGTAGTGATTTTAGTGTTGGAATAGTTGCCGATTGGCTTGTTACATCAGCCGGCTCTGAGAGCGTCGTCAAAGAATTGATCAATATATACCCATCTTCCGAGTTGTTTTCGTTGATAGATTTTATCTCTGAGGAGGAACGTAATGACTATTCTGGAAAGAAGGCTAAAACGACATTTATCCAAAAGCTTCCTTTTGTTAAGAAAAACTATCAAATTTTTCTGCCTTTGATGCCTTTTGCTGTTGAGCAAATTGACGTTAGCTCTCATAATGTGATTATTTCTAGTAGTCACGCAGTTTCTAAAGGTGTTCTTACTGGACCCGATCAATTGCATATAAGTTATGTGCATTCCCCTATGCGTTATGCGTGGGATCTTCAGCATCAATATCTAAAAGAAACTGGTCTCAGCAAAGGTTTGAAAGGACTGATTGTAAAATGGCTTCTGCATAAAATACGCATTTGGGACTACCGAACTGCCCATGGTGTAGACCACATGGTGGCGAATTCTCATTTCATTGCACGTCGGATAAAGAAGGTGTATGGTCGCGATGCTGACGTTATTTATCCTCCGGTGCATGTCGAACGCTTTGCTTTGAATACTCATAAGGAAGATTTCTACATTACGGCATCTAGATTAGTTCCTTATAAGAGGGTTGACCTCATTGTTGAAGCTTTTAGAAGAATGCCGGATAAAAAGCTTATTGTTATTGGTGCTGGTCCTGATATGAAGAAAGTTATTCGCCACGCATCAGAAAATATAAGTGTACTTGGATATCAACCCAATGATGTATTGCAAGACTTGATGGGAAGAGCTAAGGCATTTGTTTTTGCCGCTGAAGAAGACTTTGGGATCGTGGTTGTGGAGGCGCAGGCTTGCGGTACTCCTATCATTGCCTATGGACGTGGTGGTGCGTTAGAAACAGTAAGACCTTATGGTTCGCAGAATGCAACGGGCGTTTTTTTTCATGAACAAACGCCTGAAGATATTATGTCTGCCGTTGAAAAATTTGAGTCTATTCAAGATGATTTGTCACCTGAGAACTGTCGCAGTAATGCATTGCGTTTTTCTGCTCATCGATTCCGTGAAGAATTTAGCGCTTACTTAAAAGATAAATGGATAAATTTTCAAGAGTTAAAGAAGGTCACATACTGATATCGTAAAGGGAATGCTCGCATTACTGACTTCTCTTTGAATTTAAGTGACTTACCCTTTGTGTTGCTAGTCTTGGTATAGGATTTAATTGGTGTTTTTATAAGCCATTTATGGGGAGTAAATATGTGTATTATTATTATGGATGGAAAGCGCAATGTTAAAAAATAAAAATGTGCTAAAAACAATTGTACCTAAGGTTTCCCTGATTGTGTCAGATTTTTTATTTTTCAACACCTCTCTTTTTCTTGCCTACTTTATTGTTTTTCACTCTACTGGCAATAGTCTTGTTCTACCCGAGGATGGAACTTACACCGCAAGGATTTTTGCTCATTTAATTCTATCTGTTGTTTGTATCACTTGGTTTCTGTCAAGGTTGAGGCATTATACGTATAGAAAGCCTTTTTGGTTTGAGTTGAAAGAGGTTGTTAGAACATTACTGATTTTTGCTGTTTTAGACCTGTCGCTGGTTGCTTTCTCAAAGTGGAACTTTTCTCGCTGGGTTTGGTTAGTTACGTGGGTTCTCATTTTGATACTCATTCCATTGGGGCGAGCGATTACAAAGCGAATATTGAATAAGCTTCATCTGTGGAAAAAAGATACTATTGTTATCGGTTCCGGAAAAAATGCAAAAGAAGCCTATGCGGCTTTACAGAGTGAGGAAGTACTTGGTTTTAATGTGATTGCCTTTGTTTGCACAAGTTCACCTTGTGAGGAAGTTATCACTGATATCCCTGTGCTTGATTCTGAGGAGGCGCTGTGGAGGATCGCCGATGTTGAGAGTACACAGTTTATTGTCGCGCTAGAGTTCGAAGAACATGCATTACGTGACTGGTGGTTAAAGAATCTTGCGAAACATAATTGCCGTTCTGTTTCAGTTATACCGACACTGCGCGGTGTTCCTTTGTATGGCACTGATATGTCGTTCATATTTAGCCATGAGGTCATGATATTGCGAGTGGGTAATAATTTAGCCAAGCGTTCGTCACGGTTGATTAAGCGTATTTTTGATATTGTTGGCTCAGCTTCTATCATGTTGGTATTGTCACCCGTATTACTATTTTTGGCATACAGAGTTTCACGTGATGGCGGCAAGGCTATTTATGGACATGAACGTGTTGGCCATAATGGGAAAAGATTTAAGTGTCTTAAGTTTCGTTCCATGGTAATGAACTCACAAGAAGTGTTAGATGACTTATTACGAACAGATCCTGCTGCAAAGGCCGAATGGGATAAGGATTTTAAATTAAAAAACGACCCTCGAATCACTAAAATTGGTCATTTTATCCGTAAAACTAGCCTTGATGAGTTACCTCAATTATGGAATGTTTTCAGAGGTGAAATGAGTTTGGTTGGTCCGCGTCCTATTATTGAAGCTGAGCTTGAGCGCTATGCGGGCGATGTTGATTATTACTATATGGCAAAACCTGGCATGACGGGGTTATGGCAAGTGAGTGGTCGTAATGATATCGATTATGATACTCGTGTGTATTTTGATGCATGGTATGTGAAGAACTGGGCGCTGTGGAATGATATAGCTATTTTATTTAAGACAATAAATGTTGTTTTAAAACGAGATGGCGCCTACTAAATATCATATGATTAGAGAAATGTGATTTTTAAATGTAGTTAATTAACTTTTGGTTCTTTACTGCTTAAATTATGCGTCAAAAAATATGGGCTTCGTGTGGGGGAGGGGCTGCTAATGCCAAGTGTTGATATTCCGATAGAATTTTTTTAATGCATAGATCACTTGGTCGGATTAAATACATAGATATCGCTGTTGTGCCTATCTCTGGCTGCAATAAAATTGCAGTAAGAAATATAGATATTGTCTTCTATCTAAGAGTGTAACTCGAAAATATGGTGCATTGAGACTGTCAAAACTTTCAGATTTCCCCCTCTTAATATAACTCGTATGAAGAGGGGCATGAGGGCGTAAACTTCATTGGCGTCGCTCTGTTAGCTTGTTGGCCTGGCCATGAGTGTGTTATTGAGAGTATGGTTGAGTACAAGGATAAGTTCAGCAACTCTATTTAATTCAATCTCATTTTTCATTTTTTCTCCTGTCAATCAATAAGTTAAATTTTTAATGGTTTTGAAACAATTTAATTCTAATAGAAGGTAGGGACATAGGTTCTCTCTGGAGAGGTAATAATGAATGTTGTCGCGGAAAAAGTTTGCATTTTAGTGATAATCTATGGAAAAGAGCTGGTTGACTCAACTACACTGTCTTCGTTATTAAAATTTGATTGCTCTTTATTTGACCTGGTCGTCATAAATAATGGGCCAGAGGCTTTAAGTGATCGTGATTTTTTTTATCATGATCTTAGCGCGAGTTTTCGCTCTTTTGAGTTGCTGAACAAGACTGAGAACATGCCACTTAGTATTGCATATAACAGCTTTATCGATTCGCACTCCAATGCACAAAAATATGTTTTCCTCGATGATGACACTGAGGTGACGGAAAGTTTTATATCCCGTCTGGCTGACACTGGAGCTTCATTTGACGTTGAAGTACCTAAGATCGTTGCAACCGATGGCTCTCTTGAGTCGGGAAGCGTTCAGTATCCGGTCGAAGATGGCGTTCCTGTCGTAGAAATCAGAACTGTTAATGCGGGCACAGTTTTCTCCATAGGTTCAGGTTTAGTCCTGACCCATAAATTTATTGAAAAATTCCGAACTGCTTGTGTGCCTGTGTTTGATAACCACTACGCGTTGTATGGCGTAGACTATAGTTTGTTCAGAAACGTACGAAAACTTTTAGCTAAAGGAGTTCCTTTTACCTTTACGAGCTTTTCTTCTATAACTCATTCTTTGTCCCGTTTGCAAAAAGGAACATTGAGCGAGCATACAAAAAGGGAACGCTTGTATGACATTATACTGTCGGCACGGCACTACCCCGATAAATCCTATATTAAAGGTCTTATCAAGTCACTCGTTCACGCTAGTCTTCGTCTTGATTTTTCATTGGTTGTTCATATTATCTCTACTTTTGTCAAAGGTTACCATCCAAGATGTAAGCCATATATCACCACTGAGAAAAAATAAGCTGACCATATTACTTTTAACGCGCAGTACGAAATGCTGCGCCGTCACTTCTTCCTTTCTGCTTAACTGCCCTGCTTTTTGAAAACCCTCCTCATTTCTGACTTCCGATACATTCACTGCCCTTATCTTTATTTCTTCTTTACTCTTTAAATTCCTAACAAAAAACTGTTTCCTATCGCCCTTTCTCTATGTCATAAAATTAACCATTTGAATGGTAATGCTTTTTGGCTTTTTAGATTCGAATGTTAAATGACTCAATAGCCTAAATCCATTGCGTGTTATTTTAAATGCACACTTTTAATTGTTTGCTTTTATTGTGTTTTTTATTTTTTCAAATGTTTGTGTTAAAAATCACATTGAGCAAAGGGTTTTAGCTTGTTGCTAATTATTTGCTATCTAATGTTAACGTAATTCACTTTAGTGGTTTTAATTTGTTGTTTTTTCTGGTTTTTATTTTTATTTTGATTTTAGTTAATAAAAATCCTATCTCCTTGACAGCTTGCGTTTTTTGAACTTTTCTTTATATGCGAAGGAAGGGGGTTTCTTCGCGCGGGATTCAAACTGTGCGGTAACACTTTTATAGCTAACGCCAGGTTTTAAAATCAGATTTGATTTTGCCTAGCTAAAACCATTTTGTTTAAGGATACGATTATGGCTTCTCTCGTGTACCAAAAAGAGGCGGCGGCGCTTCTTTTAGCTGTGCTTGGGCAAAATGCATCACCAAGCGTGTTTGACACTGTCGGTAATCAAATAGAGAAAGGGCAGACTACGGCCCAGGCATACATCTCGAGTCTGTTATCCTCCAGTGCCGGGCAAGCGCTTTATGCATCAAAAACAGACGTTGAAATACTGCAGAGTATCTATACATCAGTCTATGGCAGCTCTCCGACTACAGCACAACTGCAGGCGATTCTGGCCGGCAGCACCTTGAATGATGCCATATCTAGTGCCGTTAATTCTTTGCTGAACTACAGCGGTTTTGATACAGGTACGCTGACATCTCAGAGCAATTTCGATGCGCAACTCAACAACGTGTTATTCCCGGGTACCAGCGCCGCTGGCTCTGGTCCTGGTGTGTCGGATGCATTGGCGCTCTATTACCTAGCTGGCATCGATCCTGTCACCAGCACGGTTATTACACTAGCTACGCAGATAAATACTTCCGCGCAATCCTTCTCACAAGTAGCCAATAAATTTGTTACCGATCGAGCAGCGCTCAATTCGTTATCAAACACAGATTTTATCAATAAGGTGTTTAATGAAGCCTATGAACGCGCGCCAAGTAACAGTGAGTTCTCGGCTCTGAGTGCAATTCTCAGCGGGGGCGGTACTAAAGGTGATGTATTGATCAATATCATTACCGGATTGCGTGGCACTGTGGGCTCCGGTGATACTGCTGCACAGCAATTCTTCTTGACTGAGACTCAGCCTGATGCTGCCGGTCAACTGGCGGGTTTGGCTGCTCGTGAACAGGTTGCTTCCATCTATCTTGCTGTACCTCAACGTGATGTTGATGCGCAAGGTTTGGACGACTGGAGTAATTATCTGGGTAAGCACGGTAACACTTTTGCTTCTCTGACCACAAAACTGTTGACCTCTGTTGAGTTTCAGAAAAAAGGTGCTCAATTGACCGGCACTGACTTCATTCAGCACGTATATACTGGCGTTCACGGTGTTGCTGCTACACCAGCGCAAATTGCACTGTATAGCGGTTTAACCGACAAAGGCGCGATCACGACTGCGATTATTAATGACCTGCGCAACTCAACTGCCACCGACGCCACAACTGTAACTCAGCAGCATGGCTTTGAATATGACATCGGTACTAGCCTGCTGTATAAAACCGCTGCATCTCTGACGGCAACGGCTGCTGGGGGCAACGCGACAGGAACTGTCAACACTGGCGCTTCCCACCAAATCAGCAACGCCGAAACCGCAGTACTGACGAATGTTCAACTGAACGCCAATGCCGCCAGCCAGGTCAACCTGAAGTTCGCCGATCACCTGGCAAACCTGACCATCAACGGCACCAGCGCAGCAACGGTCAACCTGTCTGATAACGGCGTTAATCCTGGGGTTGCTGTCACCGTCAACAACGGCAACGTCATTCTGAACGCCAGCTCCGGTTCAGACAACGTGGTCGTGACTTCGACGGCTAACATCGCGACCGGTACCGCGCAGTTTAACCTCGGCGCCGGCAACGACAGTCTGCACTGGGCAGGTAACGCGGTTTCCGGCGGTGCGAACACCGTTGCCAATACCGTCAAGGCTGACGGCGGTACCGGCACGGACTCCATCTCCGCCAACTTCATCACCAAAACCGTCGTGACTAACCAGAACGCCCTGGGCATTCGCACCAGCACCGTGACCAGCAACGCCAACAACTTCTCGAACTTTGAGCAGATTGATCTGACCGGTTATATCGGTAAGTCCGTCGGTACGCTGATTACGACACCGCTGATTGGTTCACCGACCACCACCAGCGTCACTACGCCAACCAACACCTTCGACTTTGGCCTGACCAACGGCACGTCTACGGTAGAAGGCACTACGGGCGGTACGGTCACCCAGAACACAGCGGCGACCAACCTGGGGACGCAAGGCTTCGTGATCTCCGGCCTGGCGAACGTCAACGTCATCAACGCTGCTGGCGGCAACGCCGCACAGCTGGAAGTGAAAGGCGACGCAACCTCAGCCAGTACGCTGAACTTCACCTTCGTCCAAAACGCCACCGACCACTTCAACATCAACTTCGATGCGGTGAGTTCGGCGAACGTGAATGCCGGCGCCATCAGCCTGAACAGCAGCAGCAGTGCGCTGTTGGGCACCGCGCTGACGACGGTGAACGTGGCTTCCGGTGGTACCGGTGCGTTCAACAACATTCTGTCTCTGGCTGGCACCAATGCGCAGGTTCAGAATATCAACGTGACCGGCGATCATGCGCTGAATCTGACCGTGGGCGCGGGCTACAGCAACGTGCGCGACATCAATGCGTCTGCCAATACCGGTGGTTTGAACCTGGATTCAAGCCATGCGGGTACCGGTGACGGCATTATCGTACAGCTGCTGAAAGCCTTGCCGTTGAGTGCGGCTACCACTGCGCTGCTGACGCCGCTGCTGAACACGCTGGGTCTGAACGGTTACCAACTGACGGTGGAAGGGACATCAAAGGCCGACAGTTTCAACGTGCTGGGTAACACCACGCTGACTGGCGGTAACGGCGCGAATATCTACGATCTGAAATCCAGTACTTCGCAGGCGGGGGTCACCATCACCGACTTCAGCACCGCGAAAGACAAAATCGTGGATGCGGCTTCCGGTCTGACCCTGTCCAACACCGGTACCGCGGTGGCGAACTACGGTACCCGTCCGGCGGATACGCTGGATGCGCTGTTAGGGTCGCTGGTTGGCGGCCTGACTACCGGCGTCGTCGGTCTGTTGGGCGGCATCTTGGGCCTGAGCAATCCAAACTCGCTGACGGCAAAAGTGGGCGTGGCCTCGGTGGTGTTCAGCGGCTCCGGCAACACGGCAGACTCCTACGTGATTATTGATAACAACAATAACCACACGCTGGATGCTAACGATACTGTCATTTACCTGACGGGCCAGAACCACCAGCAATTGGTGGATTCTCTGCACTACGCCTGAGGGTAAGGTTGCAATAACAAATAATTCCGAGCGGAACTATTTTGAATTAAATAATGCGGGGGCGTAATCCCCCGCATATTTAAATTTGTGAGCAGTGTCATCCTCTCTAAGTTATTCCATTTCGTTATCTTACATTCCCGCCTTTGTTTTCCCATATCACTCTGTTTTACCATGCTTTTTCAAAGCGTGGTGGCCGGTTTTTTTTTTATAACCTACCTTGCCGGTTTTCACTTTCTCTACCTATAGTTAACCAAAGTATCTGCAGTCTCGGGCATTTCTTTGGGGTGAGTCTTCTCGGGGTAATTCTTTTTTAGGAATTTCTTTAGGGAAGGGGTCAATGCGGATTGGACTGACAGTGCACATGATGTAAGGGCAGAACGTGAATCAATTTATCCCGCGCAACGAAATAGCGGATGTTATACGCACGCGCAGTAAAGTCTTCTGGACCGTTGGTATATTCACTGCGTTTATTAACCTATTAATGTTGGTGCCTTCCATTTACATGCTCCAGGTTTACGACCGGGTGCTGCCTTCGCGTAATGAAATCACGCTGTTAATGCTGACGCTGATCATGCTGGGGATGTTTGGCATGATGTCCTTGCTGGAATACGTGCGCAGCATGGTGGTGATCCGTATCGGCAGTCAGCTGGATATGCGGCTCAATACGCGCATTTATACTGCGGCTTACGAGGCGAATTTAAAAAACGGCTCGTCCGATGCCGGCCAGATGCTGAGCGATCTGACCAACGTGCGTCAATTCCTGACCGGCAGTGCGCTGTTCGCCTTCTTCGATGCGCCCTGGTTCCCGATCTATCTGCTGGTGATTTTTCTGTTTAACCCTTGGCTGGGGTTGTTCGCACTGGTGGGCTCCTTACTGTTGATCGCCTTGGCGGTGATCAACGAAGTGGTGTCGAAAAAGCCGCTGGCGGATGCCAGCCGGCTTTCAATCATGTCAAGCAACCTGGCCAGCACCAACTTGCGCAACGCCGAAGTGATCGAAGCGTTGGGAATGTTGCCTAACCTGAAGGGGCGTTGGTTCGGTCTGCATCAGCGCTTTCTGAACAGCCAACGCATCGCTAGCGAACGGGCATCGCGTGTCACATCGATCACTAAGTTTGTGCGTCTGTCGCTCCAGTCGCTGGTTTTGGGCCTGGGGGGCTGGCTGGCGATCGATGGGCACATCACGCCGGGCATGATGATCGCCGGTTCAATTTTGATGGGGCGCACTCTGGCGCCGATCGAGCAGGTGATCAACGTTTGGAAAAGCTGGAGCTCTGCCAAGCTGGCTTACCAGCGCCTGGTGCGTTTGCTGGAGCAGCATCCGCCGCGCGGTACCGGCATGTCGCTGCCGCGTCCGGAAGGGGTGATTTCAGTTGAAGGGGTGACTGCGACGCCGCCTGGCTCGAAGGGGAGCGCGGTGCTGCATAACGTCAACTTCGCGATTCAGCCGGGAGACGTGCTGGGGATTATCGGGCCAAGTGCGTCCGGCAAGTCGACGTTGGCGCGCCTGCTGGTCGGCATCTGGCCAGTCAGCGAAGGCATCGTGCGGCTGGACAACGCCGACATCTACCAGTGGAACAAGGACGAGCTGGGGCCTTACATCGGCTATCTGCCGCAGGATATTGAGCTGTTCGCCGGCAGTATCGCGGAGAACATCGCCCGCTTCAACGAGCTGGACTCGGAGAAAGTGATCGAGGCCGCCAAGTTGGCCGGGGTACATGAGCTGATTCTGCGCTTCCCCAATGGCTATGATTCGGTTATTGGCAGCGGAGGCGCCGGGCTTTCCGGCGGACAGAAACAGCGTGTCGGTTTGGCGCGCGCGCTGTATGGCGATCCCTCTCTTATCGTGCTGGATGAACCCAACTCCAATCTGGACGATGCCGGCGAGCGGGCGTTGAACCAGGCCATTACGTTCCTTAAACAGCGAAATAAGACGGTGATCCTGATTACGCACCGCACCAATCTGCTGGCGATGACCAACAAGCTGTTGCTGCTGGTTAACGGGAACGTCAATGCGTTTGGCCCAACGCAGCAGGTGCTGCAGGCCTTGGCGAATGCGCAAAAAGCGCAGGTACCTCCGCAAGCGGCGCATGCGGTGAACTCCGAGCCGGATGAAGGCGATATTCCTAAAACTCAAATTAATTAAGCCGTGAACTGGCCTGGCGGCGCTGTTGCGTCGCCGGCAGTCAAAGGAGTTGGTATGTCTACGCATATTGGCGAGCCGAATGACTCGTACTCAGAACAGATCCCGCTGGATGAGCGCCGTTATACCCGCCTCGGGTGGTTGGCGCTGGGTGTGGGCGTGTTCGGTTTCTTGGCCTGGGCGGCGTTTGCACCTTTGGACAAAGGGGTCGCGTCTCCGGGATCGGTAACCGTTTCCGGCAACCGTAAAACGGTGCAGGCACCGGCCAGCGGCATCATCAAAAATATCGTGGTGAAAGACGGCGACAAGGTGAAAGCCGGCGAAGTCCTGGTGCAGCTGAGCCAGGTGCAGGCACAGGCGCAGGTCGATTCGCTGCGCGATCAGTATTACACCACGCTGGCGACCGAAGGACGCTTGCTGGCTGAACGGGACGGTCTGAGCAAGGTCACTTTTTCCCCTGTTTTCGCTCAGGTTAAGGATCAGCCGCGTGTCGCGGAGATCATTGCGCTGCAGACGCAGCTGTTCGCCTCCCGCCGCCAAGGGTTGCAGAGTGAAATTGACGGTTATAAGCAGTCGATGGACGGGATCCGTTTCCAATTGAAAGGCCTGCAGGACTCACGCGCCAACAAACAGATCCAACTCTCCAGCCTGCGTGAGCAGATGAACAGCATGAAACAGCTGGCGGCGGACGGTTACCTGCCGCGCAACCGCTATCTGGAAATTCAGCGCCAGTTCGCCGAGGTGAACAGCAGCATCGATGAAACCGTCGGGCGGATTGGCCAACTGCAAAAGCAGCTGCAGGAATCTCAGCAACGCATCGATCAGCGCTTTGCCGACTATCAGCGCGAGGTCAGAACGCAGCTGGCGCAAACCCAAATGGACGCCAGCGAGTTCCGCAACAAGCTGCAAATGGCCGATTTCGATCTGGGCAACACCGCTATCACCTCACCGGTGGACGGCACCGTGGTCGGATTGAATATCTTCACTCAGGGGGGCGTCGTGGGAGCGGGTGACCACCTGATGGACGTGGTACCCAGCCAGGCGACATTGGTGGTGGACTCTCGCCTCAAAGTCGACCTGATCGATAAGGTGTACAACGGGTTGCCGGTGGATCTGATGTTTACCGCCTTCAACCAAAACAAAACCCCGAAAATTCCGGGAACGGTCACGCTGGTTTCCGCCGATCGTCTGGTCGACAAAACCAATGGCGAACCTTACTACCAGATGCAGGTCACGGTCTCGCCGGAGGGCATGAAAATGCTCAGTGGCGAGGACATCAAGCCGGGGATGCCGGTGGAAGTGTTCGTGAAAACGGGGTCACGCTCGCTGCTGAGCTATCTGTTTAAACCTATTTTGGATCGCGCTCATACTTCATTAACCGAGGAATAATTTTGATTCATTCAAAACGACAGGCTGCCGGTCTGGTTATCGGCACCCTTTTGTTTGCGATGTCTGCGCCGGTTTATTCGATAGGGATTTTAGACGCATATTCGCTGGCATTAGAAAAGGACCCGACCTTCCGGGCGGCTATAAAAGAAAAAGAAGCGGGAGATGAGAACGAAAATATCGGCAGGGCGGGGCTGCTGCCGAAGGTATCGCTGAACTACCAGAATTCGCCGCGCAACTGGCAAACGCAGAAGTACCCGCAAAGCGATTTCTCTGGCAACATTACGGAAGCGACGCGTCGTCAGCAGTACCGCAGCTACTCCAGCTCGGTGACGTTGACGCAGCCGCTGTTCGATTATGAGGCCTATGCGCGTTACAAAGGCGGCGTGGCGCAGACGATGATGTCGGATGAACGCTACCGCGGCAAACTGCTCGATCTGGCGGTGAGGGTGATCAGCGCCTATGTCGAAGTGGCCTATTCCAAAGATCAAATCGCCCTGGCAGAGGCGCAAAAAGCGGCCTATAAAGAGCAGCTGGCGTTGAACGATCGGCTGATGAGCGCGGGTGAGGGAACGTTGACCGACGTTTCCGAAACGCAGGCGCGCTACAGCCTGGCAGAGGCGCAGGTGATCGAGGCGCGCGACGCGCTGGATGCCGCGCAGCGCGAGCTAGAGGTGATCATCGGCGTGCCGTTGAATCAACTGGATGAGCTGCAGGTCTTACGGCCAGGCAAGTTCCAGGTGGCACCGCTGATCCCGTCGAAGTTCGAAGAGTGGCAAAAGATCGCCCTGGAGAATAACCCGGTGCTGGCCGCCTCGCGCCACGGCGTCGATGCGGCAAAATACGAGGTAGAGAGAAACCGCGCCGGCTTTATGCCGAGTGTGCAACTCTATGCTTCGCATTCGGAGAACGATTCCAGCAGCGACAACACGGTTAACCAGAAATATCGCACCGACAGTATCGGGGTGCAGGTGAGTTTGCCGATTTACTCCGGCGGCGGCGTGGCGGCCTCAACGCGGCAGGCGGCGGCACGCTACGGCCAGGCGATGGCCGAGATGGACACGCAGGTTGGCTCGACGCTGAACGATCTGCGCAAACAGTTCAACCTGTGCATCAGCAGTCGCGCCAAGCTGGCGGCCTACGAGCTGGCGGTGAAGTCGGCGACTACGCAGGTGACGGCGACCCGGCAGAGTGTTTTGGCGGGACAGCGCGTCAACGTCGATGTGCTCAACGCCGAACAGCAGCTCTATAGCGCCCAGCGCGATCTGGCCTCTGCCAAGTACAACTACATTAAGTCCTGGATTACCCTGCTGAGCGACTCCGGCACGTTGGACGAGAAGGATGTGCTGCGCGTGGCGCAGTATTTTGCAAGGCAGCGTTAGGCGTAGAAATACTGCTGAGGATGTCGGGGGGACTGTTAATGCTCACCCCGACATCGTTATTACATGTGTCAGTTGGTGTCATATTCAAGGCACAGGGACGCAGATCATGGGTCTTCACTTTCTTATTGACTCATGCATTTTGCGTGTAACTCAACGTTATGCGATCCGCATCGAGCGCTGCTGTCATTATTGGGGGGAGGGGGGCGTTTTTTAGCGTCGCATTTATTCCATGCAAAGTTGGCCAGGTGGAGCAGAACTCATGGTTGGAGTCAGTATTTTTGAACAAAGCGTCAATGATCAAGGCATTCTGCAGCTCTTCAGTATTGGGTGGTAATGGAATTTCTATAAAGATCTTGGTATTCCCCGCGATGAAGACGCAGGAACCTTTGGCTGAGGAAAGGAGCTGAGGGTTTCTATCTTCAGTGTCAAATACGATGGGTTGCGATTCAAATCGCCCCAACCAAAGTAGAGTGGAAACCACATTATTGATTGGCAAGGAGGCCGTACCGATCGGTGCCGGGAACCTCGTCGTATTATATCGTGCCTCGCCCATAGTTAGACAAAAGCCATTTATTTTCTATGGATTTTTTTCCTGTCGCCAGACGAAATGCGCGGCTGTGGCGAGAGCATGCTGTCGCTGCCTTAAGAATAATTCTGAAATGTGGCTTAACTTCTGAATTGTTGCTTCAGATGCGTTATCGTATGCCTCCAAACTGCCCGCCTGAGCTCGGCCTGGTGGCTGAAAGGCCGTTTTTTAGCCAACTCGTTTGCTTCAAATAGACAGTACAACAGCAGATGCGGGGCGATGCGGGCATGTCTAATGTATAACGCGAAGCATCAGAGGAGTGGTTATGGCTATTTTGGTTACGGGCGGTGCGGGTTATATCGGGTCACATACAGTTCTGACCTTGTTAGAGCGCGGGGAGGAGGTGGTCGTGTTGGACAACCTTTGCAACGCTTCCGAAGAGTCATTGCATCGCGTTGAGCAGTTGACCGGCAAAGCTGCGGTATTTTATCGCGGGGACATTCTGGATCGGGAATGCCTCGGGCGTATTTTTGAGGAGCAGCAGATTAACGCCGTTATCCATTTTGCGGGATTGAAAGCCGTAGGGGAGTCTACCCGCAAACCGCTTGAGTATTATCAAAATAATGTCGCCGGCACCCTCGTGCTGCTGGAAGAGATGCGTCGCGCCGGCGTGCACCAATTTATCTTCAGTTCATCGGCGACGGTTTACGGCGCCCACTCACCGGTTCCTTATGTTGAAACGACGCCGATTGGCGGCACGACGAGCCCATACGGCACGTCCAAGCTGATGGTTGAGCAAGTGTTGCAGGATTTCGCCAGAGCGGAGCCGCAATTTTCCATTATCGCCTTACGCTATTTCAACCCGGTTGGCGCGCATGAATCCGGCATGATTGGTGAAGATCCGAATGGGATCCCCAATAATCTTTTGCCTTATATCTCTCAGGTGGCGATCGGTAAACTGGAGAAGCTGGGCGTGTTCGGCGGAGACTATCCGACAAAAGACGGTACTGGCGTACGCGATTATATCCATGTGATGGATCTGGCGGAAGGCCACCTGATGGCGATGGCACACTTGGGAAACATCGAAGGGTTCAAGGCTTACAATTTGGGAGCCGGCGTCGGGTATTCCGTCTTAGAGATGGTGCAGGCCTTTGAAAAAGCCTCTGGCGTCGCCGTTCCTTACCAAATTTTACCGCGTCGCGATGGCGACCTTCCCGCGTTCTGGGCAGATGCGCGTTTGGCTAAGCAAGAGCTGGGTTGGGAGGTTCAGCGCGGCATTGATGCAATGATGCGCGATACCTGGAACTGGCAGCAAAAGAACCCGCAAGGATACCGCTGATCGCCAATGTAGCTGGGCTCGTTGTAGCTGGGCCCGTTAATGAAGAAAGAGGATTGAATAAGAAAGCGCTGCTATGCCCCGGCAGGTTCGCTGGGCGCGTTGCTACTATTTTCATTAAAGATGTGGTTTCGTGATAAACGGCAAATTTTTATGTTGGTTTGAGCATGATTGCTAGGGGAGTTATCCCATAAAGCCAGACGCTTTTTAGCGAATTCGATGTCTCTCTTTCCGTGTTGGTCACACTAGCCCGTTTTTCCTGTTTTATCCAACGCTAGCGGCGGCTGGTGGTGGTTAAGGTGTGCGGTTTAGGGGGGGCTTACGGCGCTGCGATAAAGGTTTTCGTGTAAGAAACGATGTGCATTTTCGCGGGGGAAAGGGGGATGTAGCGAGGGATGCTCATCCCTAGTATGATGTGCGGCACTGACCATTCACTGTGGAAAAGACTATTATCTTGCCGGTTTGTGCGTTATTGCATTCGGCCACAGATTACTCTGCAGGCAAGTCATAATTGATGCGAAAATTTTCCCACAAAGTTAGGCATTGTTTTAGAGGATTTTATGAAAATTATCGTTACCGGTGGTGCAGGCTTCATTGGGTCGGCGGTTGCCCGACATATCATTAATGATACCAGCGACCACGTTCTGGTGCTGGACAGCCTGACCTACGCAGGTAATCTGGAGTCGTTGGCGCCGATCGCCGACAGCGACCGCTACGCGTTTGAGCTGGTCGACATTTGCGAGCGCCCGGCGCTGGATCGTGTGTTCGCCGCGTTTAAACCGGACGCCGTGATGCACCTGGCAGCGGAGAGCCACGTCGATCGCTCCATTGACGGCCCTGCAGCCTTTATCGAGACCAACATTGTTGGCACCTATACGTTGCTGGAAGCGGCTCGCCACTATTGGCAGACCCTGGATGAAACGAAAAAACAGACGTTCCGCTTCCACCATATTTCGACCGATGAAGTCTACGGCGACCTGCACGGCACTGACGATCTGTTCACAGAAACGACTCCCTACGCACCAAGCAGCCCGTACTCCGCCTCCAAAGCCTCCAGCGATCATCTGGTGCGCGCCTGGCTGCGTACCTACGGTCTGCCGACTCTCGTCACCAACTGCTCGAACAACTACGGCCCTTACCACTTCCCGGAGAAGCTGATCCCGCTGACTATTCTGAATGCGCTGGATGGCAAGGCGCTGCCGGTATACGGTAACGGCGCGCAGGTGCGTGACTGGCTGTATGT
>NZ_KV792450.1:0-59477 GCF_001808215.1 Serratia sp. HMSC15F11 | reverse complement strand
GGCGCGCAGGTGCGTGACTGGCTGTATGTCGAAGATCATGCTCGTGCGCTGTATAAGGTCGTGACCGAAGGGGCAGTAGGGGAAACCTACAATATCGGCGGCCATAACGAACGCAAAAATATCGACGTGGTGCGTACCATTTGCCGCCTGTTGGATGAGTTGGTGCCGAACAAGCCAGGTAAGCTGAGCCGGTACGAAGAGCTGATCACGTTCGTGACTGATCGGCCGGGCCATGATATGCGCTATGCGATCGACGCCTCAAAAATTGACGCGGAACTGGGCTGGAAGCCGCAGGAAACGTTCGAAAGCGGTATCCGCAAGACCGTTGAGTGGTACCTGGCCAACGAAGCCTGGTGGAGCCGCGTGAAGGACGGCTCTTATGCCGGCGAACGTCTGGGTCTGACACGTTAATTATTTCTAAGGTATAAAAATGAAAGGTATTGTTTTAGCCGGTGGTTCAGGCACACGCCTGTACCCGATCACCCGTGGCGTATCCAAGCAGCTGTTGCCGATTTACGACAAACCGATGGTGTATTACCCGCTATCGGTGCTGATGCTGGCTGGTATCCGTGACATTTTGATCATCAGCACACCGGAAGACTTGCCGTCTTTCCAGCGGCTACTGGGGGACGGCAGCCGTTTCGGCGTATCGCTGAGCTACGCGGTTCAGCCGAGTCCGGACGGTCTTGCACAGGCGTTCATTATCGGCGAAGAGTTCATCAACGGCGACAGCTGCGCGCTGGTGCTGGGAGATAATATCTACTTTGGCCAGAGCTTCGGTAAAAAACTGGAATCCGTGGTTGAGCGTAATCAGGGTGCGACGGTCTTTGGTTACCAGGTGATGGATCCGGAGCGATTCGGGGTGGTGGAGTTCGACGATAATTTCCGCGCGCTGTCGCTGGAAGAGAAGCCTGCAGCTCCTAAGTCGAACTGGGCGGTAACCGGGCTGTACTTCTATGACCGCGACGTGGTCGAGATGGCGAAGCAAGTGAAACCGTCGGCGCGCGGCGAGCTGGAAATCACCACACTGAACCAGATGTACTTGGACAAGGGCGCGCTCAATGTTGAGCTGCTCGGCCGGGGTTTCGCCTGGCTGGATACTGGTACGCACGACAGCCTGATTGAGGCTTCGCAGTTCATTCATACGATTGAAAAGCGCCAGGGCTTCAAGGTGGCCTGCCTGGAGGAAATCGCGTACCGCAAGGGGTGGCTGAGTCGAGAACAGGTGGCTGAAGAAGCGCGGCTGCTCGGCAAGACGCTGTATGGCCAGTATCTGTCGCAACTGATCGTGGAGAAATAAGCATGCAGGTAACGGATACCAAAATTGCGGGCGTGAAAATTATTCAACCGAAGGTGTTTGGGGACGCCCGCGGTTTTTTCCTGGAAACCTTTGAGGAGAAGCGCTACCGGGAAATGCTGGGCATCGATTTGAACTTCGTTCAGGACAACCATTCGCGTTCATCGCGTGGGGTGTTGCGCGGTTTGCATTTTCAGAAGATCAATCCGCAGGGCAAGCTGGTGCGGGTGGTGCGTGGTGAAGTCTTCGATGTTGCTGTCGACATTCGGCCGGACTCGCCGACCTACGGCGCATGGGAAGGGGTTATCCTGTCGGAAGAAAACAAGACGCAGTTTTGGGTGCCGCCGGGGTTGGCCCACGGTTTTGTGGTGCTGTCGGAGGTCGCCGATTTCGAATACAAGTGCACGGATTATTATAACCCGGCCCATGAGGGATGCCTGCTATGGAACGATCCTGCGATCGGGATTGATTGGCCGATAGCCAACCCGCAGCTGTCTGAGAAAGACAAGGTGGGTAAACTGCTTGGGGAGCTGGCAGGATGAAAGTGTTGTTAACCGGTTCTAAAGGGCAGCTGGGCAGTTGTTTTCGTGATCGTTTGCCATCCGGGTGGGACCTATTGGCGACGGACAGTGAAAGCCTGGACATCAGCGATCTGGCCAGAGTGAAGCAGGTCGTCGCGGATTACCGTCCGGATGTGATAGTGAACGCAGCGGCGTATACGGCGGTGGACAAGGCGGAAAGCGACGGGGAGCTGGCGGCGCGGATCAATGAACAGGGGCCGAGCTATCTGGCACTGGCAGCGGCGGCGCACGGCTGTCGGCTGATCCACGTCTCAACCGATTATGTTTTTGATGGTCGGGCGAGCCGGCCCTACCGTGAGGATGACGCGACCAACCCGCTGGGGGTTTACGGCAGCACCAAGCTCGATGGGGAGCGTGCGGTGGCCGGGGTGCTTCCGGGAGCGATAGTCCTGCGCACCGCCTGGGTGTTCAGTGAGTATGGGAATAATTTTGTGAAAACCATGCTGCGTCTTGCGAAAGAGCGTGACGTACTGGGCATTGTCGGGGATCAGCGGGGCTGCCCGACGTACGCGGGCGATATTGCGCAGGCGATCATTGAGCTGCTGAAACGTGAGGCGGCGGGGGGGGTGTATCACTTCTGCGGTAACAAAGAAGTGAGTTGGAGCGAGTTCGCCGGGGCGATTTTTGCGGCGGCGCTAGGGCAGGGTACGTTGACGAGGTTGCCGCAGGTGAACGACATCACAACCGATCAGTACCCTACGCCGGCTAAGCGTCCTGCATACTCGAGTTTGGACTGCGGGAAAATTGAAAGCTTGGGCATCCAGCCTTCAGATTGGCAACAAGCGTTGAAAAATATTATGCCGGTGCTAGGGGAAAGGTAGTTTTTTTCCCTACTGGATAAAGAAAAAGGCGAGCATCTAAAGAATGTTCGCCTTTTTTCTAGCTTGTCTATCAAGAAACGCAGCCGATCAAATTTTCTCTTTTGAATATTCTCATGCTCATATAAAGAATCAAGAGCGTGGCCAAGAGCTCGGTGAAGACTAATGAGTAAGAAGCGCCCAGTGCACCAAACAGCGTTGTCGTGAAATAGATATGCAAGCAGTGGGTTGCTGAACAGAAAATATAAATTCTCTGCAATACTTTATCGTGGTTGTTCGCCAACAAGTACAGTTGAGCCAATACGATGGCAGGTGGAATGACCAATAACATAATGGACAACACCGCCAGTATGGGGGCAGCGGAAACGAATTTTTCACCAAAAAGCAAGGTGATAATCGATGTAGAAAACAGATTCAGTATCGAGAAGGCGCTAATACCGAATACGAAGCTGGCGGCTAAAACTAGCTTAATGATCTTATTTCGTTTAGCTGTTTGCTCAGCACGACAGCTGCAAATGATAGGGTAGGCAGCCTGACATAGTGGCGCCATGACGGCCAGACCGGAGCGAACCAACCTCTCCGCTGCGCCATATAGCCCGGCGGCTAGCGGCCCGGAAATGATGCCTAAAAGAATCGTATTACTGGCTGAATACACCATGGTGATTGAGTTGGCGACAAATACCGGCCAGCCTTCTTTTAGATTCGCTGTAACATTGGGCAAAGAAAATCGCGGTTGGCCAATGTGATACCGTGAGAAAACCCAAAGCAACATAATAAGCGCAGCTAGACAGTTGGGCAGTACTAATAGCAGAACGGCGCTATAGGGCGTGATGGGGAAGCAGAGGAAGACCACCAAAGTGAAAATTCGGGCGAATAAGGTGATCAGCGCGCCCGCGGCCGTTTTCCCTACACCCTGCAATAGCCAATAAGGGGACAACATAGATGCTACGATTAACAAAGACGAAAGTAGCATATAGTCGCTGAGAGGATTCAGTTTATCCCAGCTTAGAGTCATCAACGTCATCACGACGAGTGAGCAGGTGGCCAGCATAATTTTGGAGCACGTAATGCTATAGAAGCTTTCACCTATGCCGTGGTGATCTTCCATTTTTGAGACTCTTCGGACCGCCGAAAAGTTAAAGCCGTAATCGACAAAAATGGAAAAATAGAAGGCAACCATATAGCAGAATAGAATGTTGCCAAACTCACTGACACCGATGTTCCGACCCACAAGAGGAAATACCAGTAGAGGGAATATAAAATTCCCCCCCTGTACTAACAGCAGTGAAACATAGTTTTTAACTAACGGTTGGTTCAGATATTTAATCATGAACCGCGGCCTTTAGCTCAGTAGATTGTTTAGTTAGTTTGAGTTTTGCCAACCAATCCCGGCTCATAAAGGCTTTGAACAATAACAACAGGATAATGTTGACGATAACGGTTGAATAATAGAAATGGTTATCAAAAATCATGAATAGCATGGCCATGCAGAAGTAACTGTAGAGCAGGGTATTAATGAGGGTTTTTCTCTGCTGCACCCGTTGATACAGTGTCATCCCGAACCAGGTGAATATCAGAATAAAACCACCAATGCCATAGACGCCAAAGTCCATGTATGGTTTCTGCATAAATGTCATGATGTTTATCCAGTCATATCCTCCCATTTTTACCAAATCCAGCGTTTCATCCGGCATGAAACTTTTGGTCGCGAAACGGAAAGTCCCGGTCATCAACATGCGCCCATCTCTGAAGTCATGGGTTTTATCCAAATAAATGACCATTTTGTTGAATGCATGCATCTCGGTACTCAGGTTAATCCAGATTGACATCATCTGCGGAGGCAGCTTCATCGTAGGTTTAAAATCTTTTTCCTCTCTATGTTCCTGAGTGTTTGTATTTGGGCTGTTATAAATGGCCTCATAATAATGCGTGCCGGTCTGTGCCTTTTCCTCTGTCGACGACTGATGGTTCTGTACATATATTTGGGTGCGAATCAATGGCATACTCACCATCAACAGAACGACGGAGAACAACGTGACTATGCCGGTAATCAATAGCGCTGATTTATTTTCTTTTGCAACATAATATTGAATGAGTACATAGAATAAACTGGTAATGACAGGGATGAAGATATTTATTCTTCCCCCTAACAACATCAGTAGGCTTAAGTATGCGCAACTGAAAATAAGATATCCGTATTTTCTCGATTCAGTAACGTAAATGGTATTGAAAATGATAAAGAAAGTGGGAAGGACCATCAGCGTCATCAAATAATTGCTGATTACTTTGGGCATAATGTTCGCGCGAATATTGTCGTCAAATAAAGGAATGCCGCCAATTTTATGGATAGCATACCAATAAATAAACACTTCGGTCACGATGCAGATGACATTGGACCAGAAGAGGGTACGCGCGGCGATTCCAGAGCGAACGTTTGTTTCACGATTAAGCGTGATGCGTCCTCGTCGCAGCACAAAGGTGGCAACCACCATGTAAAAACAGGCGATAACGGCGAACAAAGCCATCCATGTTGAGTGACTGAAATCGTCTTGCTCAATCAGTGTCAATTTCGCCTGGCTGCAACCAATCATGAATAAGAACATACTCATGAAGATCGAAGCCGGATTGTAAATATTTTTGAAGAAATAGGTGAAGAAGACAAAGTTTGCAACCGCAGCAATGGCAAAGCTTTTACTTACCCCATTCACGGGAAGCAAAATAATGCATATCAGGCAAACAATACCGAAACCGGCGAGTGGTAAGTGCCTCAGTATTCCATTATTACCCATTTTTATTCTCCCTCACCTGTTTTCCCAGCCGTGGCAGTTGTTTCATGCATGTTTTATTTACGCCTCTGCGTTCTGCGTCAAAAAACCAACCCCATTTATTGAAATACGTAATTGCCGATCGAATGTGGTAGCCCATTAACTTCAGGTTCTTGTATGAGCCTTTGGCAAAGGCATGTGTCACCGTCGCTTCGGAACAAAACATAGGTTTTTCATATTGAAGCACTTTACGGCAGAGGTCGACATCTTCAAGATACATAAAGTAACGTGAATCAAAACCCTGTAATTGCTGCAACAAACGCGACTCTACGAACATAAAGCAGCCGGAAATTGTCGGTGCAAAGAAGTTCTTGTTGTAATCGGCATCTTGCAACTCATAGTTCTCATCGAGATACTTGGATAAAAAAGGAATGAATCTGCGCAAGAACAGATGAGCGGGAGTCGGCAATAAACGGCAGACGCGCTGAGCTTCGCCGTTCGGGTAAACAATCTTGGGCGCGATGAATCGGTGATTGCCGCTTTCCGCAAAGTTATACAAATTTTTCACCGTGCCTGCACTAAACTCGATATCTGGATTGCAGATAATAAAATATTTGCATTTGCTCAGATACTTACTCATGGCTTGATTGTGTCCATGGCCATAACCGCCATTGAAATCCGACTTGATATAAGCAATTCTCGGATTGTTTAACTGGCTCGCCCATTCGCTACCTGCATTGTCAACTAACACGATGGTTTCTACCAGCGGCTCGGCTAACAGAGAGTCGATAGTGGGTTGAATGTCCTCTTGCTTGTGTTGGTACAGTACTATGGACGCGACAACGGGCACTTTATGTTCAACTGCACTCATTTTGAGCTAATTCCGTCTTTAACCGCACGGCACCAGGTTGCCAGATGCGTTTTTTTATTCGGTTGCGTAGCAATCAACAATACTTGATGGATGGCATTAAAAACGTTTTCACGTACTTTTATCAATGGTGGGATGTGTTTCATCCTTGCCAGCAACAGCCCGTTGCGCAATCGGTAGTATCTGCGGAAAGCCGAGTGCACCGGCACATGCCAAGCCAGTACTTTGATTGCCTTGTCACCGATAGCGTGCGACATCTTGGCCGAGGTCGCCGCATAAACTTTGTAACCTTTGGCGATGGCGCGCAGGCACCATTCGGTATCCACGTAGTCAATGAACAACGACTCATCCATATCCCCCACATCACTCAAGACCGCGACGGGGATCAATGAGCCAGAAGAGATGATCATGCTGACTTCAAAAGGCGCGTCTTGGAATTGCGGGCGTACTTTGCTGCGCCAGCCTAGTTTGTTCACGCGGATCAATGGATAGTGGAAACCGTAGCGCGAATCGGTAAAGATCGGACCTATAGCCGCGAGCCTCTCGGTGGCTGAGATCTGGGCATAATCTTTGAGCAACCCGGTCATAAAGTGTTCGTCAATGTGGCTGTCTTGATCGAAAAAAACGATCAGTTGGGCACAATGTTTCTCGCGAGCGTACTCAATGCCGATATTCTGCGCTTTGGCGATACCGACGTTTTCCGGCAAACGCACGACGGTGGCGAGCTCGGAAAGCGATTCGACGGCGGATGCTTCTAGTGAACCATTATCAACGAGAACGCTGGAAACCTGTTGACGCTTAAGTTCTTTGATTAAGGTAGTGAGGTTACCCAATTCCGGATGATAAGAGACTATTACTGCTGCGATTTTCTGACTGTTAACATGCTCATCGACGGTCGCAGGAGTATGGTTAATGGCTTGATGCTCGGACACTACATTCTCCAATTCAATACAATATCAATGCTGGCATGTCCTCGCCCCTTGGACAGAAGCGCATTGCATTAATTAAGCCGTCAATTTTAGCAGTCATGGGAAATCGCGCAATCAGGAAAACCTAAATTGTCGATAAATCTTACTTTTATGGTGTAAGGTATTAATACATTGAAATAAAAGGGTTAACTGAATTTTATTGGATAATCCAGAGAGGAGTTGGGGGGATTCTCTCATAAAGTGGTGAAGAAGCGTTCCCGCGGTTTGTCTATCGCACCAATCACTACCCACCCGGCTCAATCCTGAGTTAACATGTGTGCCACATCACAAAACCTGCTGGCCGACGTTGCCAGCAGGGTCATCCTCAGACAGGAGTTCCTAAATGTCCAAGCAACAAATCGGCGTTGTCGGCATGGCGGTAATGGGCCGCAACCTCGCGCTGAACATCGAGAGCCGTGGTTACACCGTTTCCATTTTCAACCGTTCTGGCGACAAAACTGACGAAGTGATCGCTGAGAACCCGGGCAAGAATCTGGCGCCGTATTACACCGTTGAAGAGTTTGTTGAATCGCTGGAAAAACCGCGCCGCATCCTGCTGATGGTGAAAGCGGGCGAAGCAACGGATAAAACCATTGCCTCGCTGACTCCGCACCTGGACAAGGGCGATATCCTGATCGACGGCGGCAACACCTACTATCAGGACACCATCCGTCGTAATCGCGAACTGTCCGACCAGGGCTTCAACTTCATCGGCACCGGTGTTTCCGGCGGTGAAGAGGGCGCGCTGAAAGGGCCTTCCATCATGCCTGGCGGCCAGAAAGAAGCGTACGAGCTGGTGGCGCCAATCCTGGAGAAAATCGCGGCGGTCGCGGAAGGCGAGCCTTGCGTAACCTACATCGGCGCAGACGGTGCCGGCCACTATGTGAAGATGGTGCACAACGGCATCGAATACGGCGACATGCAGCTGATTGCTGAAGCCTATTCTCTGCTGAAGCAGGCGCTGAATCTGAGCAACGAACAGCTGGCCGAAACCTTCGCCGAGTGGAACAAGGGCGAGCTGAACAGCTACCTGATCGACATCACCAAAGACATCTTCACCAAGAAAGACGAAGAGGGTAAATACCTGGTCGATGTGATCCTGGACGAAGCTGCCAACAAAGGCACCGGCAAGTGGACCAGCCAGAGCTCGCTGGATCTGGGCGAACCGCTGTCGCTGATCACCGAGTCAGTGTTCGCACGCTACCTGTCCTCGCTGAAAGACCAGCGCGTTGCTGCCTCTAAAGTGCTGACCGGCCCGAAAGTGGCGCCGTTCACCGGCGACAAGGCCGAGTTCATCGAGAAAGTGCGTCGCGCGCTGTATCTGGGCAAGATCGTGTCCTACGCGCAGGGCTTCTCTCAGCTGAAAGCCGCTTCTAAAGAAAACAACTGGGATCTGCACTACGGCGAAATCGCCAAAATCTTCCGCGCCGGCTGCATCATCCGCGCTCAATTCCTGCAGAAGATCACCGACGCTTATGCGGCGGACGCCGATATCGCCAACCTGTTGCTGGCGCCATACTTCAAGCAAATCGCCGACGAATACCAGCAGGCGCTGCGTGACGTGGTGGCTTATGCCGTGCAGAACGGTATCCCTACGCCAACCTTCTCCGCCGCGATCGCCTACTATGACAGCTACCGCTCCGCGGTGCTGCCGGCGAACCTGATCCAGGCGCAGCGCGACTACTTCGGCGCGCACACCTACAAACGCATCGACAAGGAAGGCGTGTTCCATACCGAATGGATGGAGTAATCCCTTCTCGTTTCTGAAAAGCCGCCGCCAGGCGGCTTTTTTTTTGCCAAAACATCGAAAAATAGCATAACGCCTTCTCTACGCTGGGATGCACGATCCCTTACCCCTAATCTGGCACTATTCTTAATTTTTATTTTTTAATAATAAGAGCTGTATCGTATTATTGGGGTTGATGAAAGTATTTTTTTTGATTGAACTTGCCGAAATACTTATTTTTGCTAAGATAATTCCTAGTCGTGTTTTATCGCTTTTTTAGCCCATTCCAGCCGTGCTTTTGCTAATCGCTTTTGCTTTGATTTATTTGGTTTTTTTGTCTTTTTGATTGTTTGTAAATATGAGGGCGCTCGGGGTGGCGTTTTAAACATAGGTCGCTAAATTTTTATGGGGCTATTAAGTCCATAATGGGGTCTGATTTTCATTGTAAGGGATAAGGAAAATCTTAATTTTCGGCAATCTGCTAGCAATAGGTATTGGGGTACTTAGCCTGATTACTATGCGCAATGCATCTCTTTCTGGGGTAATCCTGGTTTATGGTGAACTTAATCCCTGTCATTCTGGCCGGTGGGAACGGCAGCCGCCTATGGCCTTTATCAAGAGAAGCATTCCCCAAGCAATTTCTTACGCTTGACGGTAGCAAGCATAGCCTGCTGCAGCAAACGCTGTTGCGCTTAGATGGGTTACAAGGGGTTAAGATCGCGGCACCGATTGTCATTTGCAATGAAGAGCACCGTTTTTTGGTGGCGGAACAACTGCAAGAGATCGATTGTTTGAACTCGCGCATCATTTTGGAGCCAGCCGGGCGTAATACGGCACCCGCGGTCGCTTTGGCTGCTCAGCATGTTCTACAAAACGAACCGGATGGTATGTTGTTGGTGTTGGCTGCCGATCACCTGATTACCCAATTGGGCGCTTTTCATGATGCATTGAACAAGGCTATCGAGTTTTCACTGTGCGACCGTCTGGTGACTTTTGGTATCATTCCCCAGCACCCCGAAACGGGCTACGGATACATCAAGCGTGGAACGCCGCTCTCCTCTTACTGTTTTAACGTCGAGCGTTTTGTCGAGAAACCGGGCTATCAGAAAGCGCAAGCATACCTAGAAAGTGGCGATTACTGCTGGAATAGCGGCATGTTTATGTTTACAGCTAAGAAGTATTTGTGTGAACTGAACCGATTTCGTCCGGATATTTTTCAAAAGTCACTTTTTGCGATGCAAACCAGTCGACTTGAACTCAACTTCATCCACATTGACGAAGAAACGTTTCTCCGTTGCCCCTGTGAGTCTATCGATTATGCAGTGATGGAGAATACTGCTGATGCAGTTGTGATGCCGGGTGATATAGGTTGGAGTGATGTTGGCTCTTGCGGAACTCTATGGGATTTGACCGAAAAAGATGCTCAAGGTAATGTCCATCGTGGCAATGTTATCGCGATTAACTCATTGAATAACTATGTTTCCTCAGGTAATAAACTGGTCGCCACGCTAGGAATAAACAACCTGGTTATAATACAAACTGACGATGCGCTATTGGTTGCTGCTCGTGAAGCAGTGCAAGACGTCAAACAGCTGGTAGGTGAGCTGAAGGCGCGAAAACTGCCGTTTTGATACGTGTGTAAAAATTTCGGGCATGAACCCATACCAAAGATTCCCACATCAGCGAGATAGTGATAAATGTAAGGAAGGCCGTACCAGTAATTGCGACCCCATCGCATTAAGCTCCAGGAAGGCAACAGAGCGTAAAGGTACACATAACAGAAGAATGTGACATGACTGAGTTGACTTGTTTTAAGGCTTACGACATTCGTGGCCAATTGGGGAATGAGCTGAATGATGAAATCGCTTATCGAATTGGCAGGGCCTTTGGTGAATATTTGCATCCTAAAGCCGTAGTTTTGGGCAGTGATGCCCGTTTGAGCAGTGAAAGCCTTAAACAATCCTTGGCTAAAGGCTTGCGGGACGTTGGAGCCAACGTGATTGACATCGGAGTGAGTGGGGCTGAGGAACTCTATTTTGCTACCGCTTTTTTGGCCGCCGATGGTGGTATAGAAGTCACGGGCAGCCATAATCCTGAAGATTACAACGGCATGAAATTGGTGTGCAAAGATGCACGGCCGATCAGCAGTGACTCAGGGCTTCAGGAAATCAAGGCGTTAGCGGAAAAAGAAACGTTTACGCACGCTGAGCATTCTCGCGGTAGCTATCGACAAACCGATACTCTGGACAGTTATGTCGACCATATTTTATCTTTTGTTGACTTGGCGCATTTCAAACCGCTGAAGCTGTTGGTGAACTCGGGGCATGGTACTGCCGGGCGGGTCATAGACGCTATTGAACTCCGTTTTCAGCAGCATAAGGTACCGTTGGAATTCATCAAGATTCAACATGAGCCCGATGGCAATTTTCCGCGAGGGGTTCCTAATCCGCTTTTACCCGAGCGCCGTCAAGACACGATGGAGGCGATATTGCACCATGGCGCGGATATGGGGATCGCCTTCGATGGCGATGCGGATCGCTGTTTTCTGTTTGATAGTAAAGGCCATTTTATCGAAGGCTACTATATAGTCGGTTTGTTGGCTGAGGCGTTTCTAGCCAAGCGGACAGGAGAGAAGGTCGTTCACGATCCGCGATTGAGTTGGAATACCGTTGAGATCGTTGAGAAAGCTGGCGGTATTCCTGTGATGTCGAAAACCGGGCACGCTTTCATCAAAGAACGAATGCGAGCTGAAGATGCGATCTATGGTGGCGAGATGAGTGCCCACCACTATTTCCGCGACTTCTATTACTGTGATAGCGGTATGATCCCCTGGTTAATGGTCGCCGAGATCATGTCTCTGAAAGATCGCTCGTTGGAACAGTTGGTTGCGGAACGTATCCGCGCCTATCCTTCTTCCGGTGAGATTAACATCGTCCGAGTTCCTGCGACACCCGCACTCGATATGATCGAGCGCCATTATCGAGATCAGGCCTTAGAGGTTGATAAGACGGATGGGATCAGCATGATCTTTACCGACTGGCGGTTCAATTTGCGAGCGTCAAACACGGAACCTTTGCTCCGTCTCAACGTTGAATCGCGGGGTAACCGCGACTTAATGGAGCGAAAAACAGAGGAAATTCTCGCGCTAGTAAACAGCCGAATATAAGGCTTCCCATTATCAGGGAAGCCTGTGTGCATTATTTCTGATGCCGCTCGCGCAGCCGGCCGATCACCGCGCTCAGATCCAGCTCCTGGTCCTGCAGCAGCACCAGCAGGTGATAGATCAGGTCAGAAGCTTCGTTGGTCAGCTCTTCGCGATCGTTGACCGTGGCGGCCAGCGCGGTTTCCACGCCTTCCTCCCCGACCTTCTGCGCGATGCGCTTGGTGCCGCTGGCGTACAGGCTGGCGGTGTACGAGCTGTCCGGGCTGGCGTGCTTGCGCTCCGCCAACAGCTGCTCCAGCTGATAGAGGAACGTCCAGTCGCTGGCGGCCGGGTGGAAGCAACTGCTGTTGCCGAGGTGGCAGGTCGGGCCGATCGGGTTGGCCAATACCAGCAGCGTGTCGTTATCGCAGTCCGGCGTGATGCTGACCACCTTGAGGAAGTGGCCGGAGCTTTCACCCTTGGTCCACAGGCGCTGCTTGGTGCGCGAGAAGAAGGTGACGTTGCCGCTCTGCTCGGTGGTCGCCAGCGCTTCCGGCGTCATATAACCCAGCATCAGCACTTCGCCGGAAACGGCGTGCTGCACGATGGCCGGCATCAGGCCGTCGGTTTTTTCCCAGTCCAGCTGGTTGCTCTGTTGTTCTGTCAGCACACGCGAATCTCCACGCCTTGTTCAACCAGGAACCTTTTCAGTTCGCCGATATTGATGATTTGTTTGTGGAATACCGATGCCGCCAGGGCGCCATCGACGTCCGCATCGCGGAACGCTTCCAGGAAGTGCTCCATGGTGCCCGCGCCGCCGGAGGCGATCAGCGGCACCTTGCAGGCCTCGCGCACCCGGCGCAGCTGCTGCAGATCGTAACCGTTGCGCACGCCGTCCTGGTTCATCATGTTCAGCACGATCTCACCGGCGCCGCGGCGCTGCACTTCCTGTACCCAGTCGAGGGTTTCCCACTGGGTGATGCGGGTGCGGCTCTCATCGCCGGTATATTGGTTGACGTGATACTTGCCGGTTTCACTGTCGAACCAGGTGTCGATGCCTACCACGATGCACTGCACGCCAAAGCGCTCCGCCAGGCGGCTAATCAGCTCAGGATCGGCCAGCGCCGGCGAGTTGATTGAAATCTTGTCGGCGCCGAAAGACAGGATCTGGCTGGCGTCCTCGGCGCTTTTAATGCCGCCGGCGACGCAGAACGGAATATCAATCACCTCCGCCACGCGCGATACCCAGCTTTTGTCCACCACCCGGCCGTCGCTCGAGGCGGTAATATCGTAAAACACCAGCTCGTCCGCACCTTCTTGCGCATAGCGCTGTGCCAGCGGCACGATGTCGCCGATGATTTCGTGGTTGCGGAACTGCACGCCTTTCACCACTTGCCCGTCTTTAACATCCAGGCACGGGATTATCCGTTTTGCCAGCATGCGATCGCCTCCTCAACGCTAAATTTACCTTCCAGCAGGGCGCGCCCCACGATCACGCCGGCAACGCCGCTGCCGCGCAGCTGGGCGATGTCGTCCAGATTGCCGATGCCGCCTGAGGCCTGGAAGGCCACTTGCGGATAGCGGCGGCCGATCGCCTGATACAGCGCCACGTTGGAACCGGCCAGCGTGCCGTCGCGCGAAATGTCGGTGCACAGCACGTGCTTCAGCCCGTAGGGCAGGAACTGCTCTACCACCTGTTCCAGCGTGGCGTCGGAGTCTTCCTGCCAGCCGCTGATGGCCACGCGCTTCACGCCCTGCGCGTCGATGCGCACATCCAACGCCAGCACCAGCGCGTCGGCGCCATAGCGTTCGAACCAGCTTTGCACCAACTGCGGCTGTTTCACCGCGGTGGAGCCGATCACCACGCGCGTGGCGCCGGCCTCCAGCAGGGCGCTGACGTCTTGCTCGTTGCGGATGCCGCCGCCGACCTGCACCGGCACGTTAACCCCCGCCAACAGCTTGCGCAGCAGCGGGATCTGGCGCGCGGCCGGATCTTTGGCGCCGGTCAGATCGACCAGGTGCAGCACCTGGGCGCCCTGTTGTTGATAGTCCTGCAGGCGCAGCAGCGGATCGTTGCCGTAGTCGCGCTGTTGGCCGTAATCGCCCTGATGCAAACGCACCACGTTGCCGTCGATCAAATCCAAAGCCGGAATAATCATGCTGCCTACATCTCCAGAAAGTTTTTCAACAGTTGCGCGCCGGCCGCTCCAGATCGTTCTGGATGAAACTGCACGCCGAAGAAGTTGTCTTTTTGCACGGCGGCGGTGAAGGGCTCGCCGTAGTTCGCCTGAGCGATGGTGCTGGGGCATATCGGCATCGCATAGCTGTGAACGAAATAGAAGTAGGCGCCGTCATCGATGCCGCGGAACAGATGGTGGCCCGCCTGCGCGGATACTTGGTTCCAACCCATGTGCGGCAGCGGCAGGCCGAAGTCGGTCATCTGCTTTACCGGCGTATCGATGAGGCCGAGCGTCGTTATGCCGCCGTTCTCTTCGCTGCTGGCCGCCAGCAGCTGCATACCGAGGCAGATGCCCAGCACCGGCTGAGTGCAGGCCCTGATCAGTTCGATCAGATCGCGTTCGCGCAGCTGATCCATCGCCGCCTGCGCGGTGCCGACGCCCGGCAGGAACAGCTTGTCGGCGCGCAGCACGATCTCCGGATCGCGGCTCACTTCCGGCTGATAGCCCAGGCGCCGCACCGCATAGGTGACGGAGGCCAGGTTGGCGCAGCCGGTATCCAAAATCACCACGTTCATCACAGCACTCCTTTCGAGCTCGGCAGGGTATTGCCCTCGACGCGGATCGCCTGGCGCAGCGTGCGGCCAAACACTTTGAACAGGCTTTCGACCCGGTGGTGGTCGTTTTTGCCTTTGGTCTTCAGGTGCAGCGTGCAACCCATGGTGTAGGAGAGCGAGCGGAAGAAGTGCTCGACCATTTCGGTGCTAAGATCGCCGACGCGCTGATAGTTGAACTCGGCCTTGTACTCCAGGTGCGGGCGGCCGGAGATATCCAGCGCGCAGCGCGCCAGACACTCGTCCATCGGCAGCACGAAGCCGAAGCGGGCAATGCCGCGCTTGTCGCCCAGCGCCTTGTTCAACGCTTCGCCCAGCGCCAGGCCGGTGTCCTCTACGGTGTGGTGATCGTCGATATACAGGTCGCCTTTGACGTCGATCTCCATGCGGAAGCCACCGTGGGTGGCGATCTGATCCAGCATGTGGTCGAAGAAGCCGACGCCGGTTTTGATTTTGCTGCCGCCTTCGCGATCCAGCCAGACGTTGACATCGATCTGCGTCTCTTTGGTCACGCGGTTAACCCGCGCATGACGGTCGCGCAGGGTCAGCTGGCGCACGATCTCTTTCCAGCCCAGCACGCCGCGCTGGTAGCGCAGCCCCTGAATGCCCATGTTTTCCGCCAGCTGCACGTCGGTCGGCCGATCGCCGATCACGTAGCTGTGGGCGGTATCGAGCACGCCGGGTTCGAGGTAACCCTTCACCAGCGCGGTCTTCGGCTTGCGGCAGTCGCAGTTGTCCGCCGGCAGGTGCGGGCAGATCAACACATCGGCGAACTGAATGCCCTGCGAGCTGAGGATCTGCATCATCAGATTGTGCGGCGGATCGAAGGTTTCCTGCGGGAAACTGGCGGTGCCGAGCCCATCCTGATTGGTGATCATCACCAGCTGATACCCCGCCTGTTGCAGCGCCAGCAGGGAAGGGATCACGTCCGGCTCGAGCGCCAGCTTGTCCAGGCGGTCAACCTGGAAATCTTCCGGTGGCTCGGCGATCAGCGTGCCGTCACGATCGATAAAGAGGATTTTTTGGCTCACATTGGCTCCTGGCGAGTCTGGTTGGCGCCGGGCAGGGTGGACAAGGCGTCCACCACGCGTTGACATTCGTCGCGGGTGCCTATAGTGATGCGCAGGCAGCCGGACAACCCGGGCTGTTTGTTTTGGTCTCGTAAGATAATGCCCTGATCCCACAAGCTTTTAAACACATTACTTGAGGCGGTGAAGCGGGCCAGCAGGTAATTGCTGTCGCTGGCGAAAACCTGCTCGACGCAGGCGCATTTCTCCAGCTGTTGCTGCAGCCAGCTGCGGGTGGCGGCGATGTCGGTGACGCGCTGGCGCATGGTGCGGATACCTTCTTCGCTCAGCGCCTGCGCGGCGATATCCGCCACCGGCGTCGAGAGCGGGTAAGGCGCGATCACCTTCAGCAGCAGGGCGATCAGATCTTCGTTGGCGAGCGTAAAGCCGCAGCGCAGGCCGGCCAGCGCAAAGGCCTTCGACAGCGTGCGCAGAATAGCCAGGTGCGGATAGTCGCTCAGCCACCCGGCCACCGAGGCCTGCGGGCAAAACTCGATATAGGCTTCGTCCACCGCGACGATCGCTCTGCCTTTGGCCATCTCCAGCAGGCTGCGCAGAGAGTCCGGGTCAATCAGGTTACCGGTCGGGTTGTTCGGGCTGCAGACGTAGATCAGTTTCACGTTGTCCAGGCTGTCCGCGATGGCCGGCAGATCCAGCTGCCAGTCCTCTTTGGCGGCTACGGTGCGGCGCTCCACGCCAAAGGTTTCGGCGCTGACGGCGTACATGCCGTAGGTCGGCGGGCAGAACAGAATGGCGTCTTTGCCCGGCTCGCAGAAGGCGCGGATCAGCAGCTCGATGCCTTCATCGGCGCCGCGGCTGACCAGCACCTGCTCTTTCTTCACCCCGGCATAGGCGGCGTAGCGTTCGATCACCTGCGCCGGCTGGCACTCCGGATAGCGGTTGAAGGTTTGCGCGGTCAACTGGAATTCCGGGGCGATCGGGTATTCGTTGGCGTTCAGCCATACGTCGCCCTTGCCGCCGAGGCGGCGCGCCGATTGATAAGGGGTCAGCTCGCGAACGTTGGCGCGCGCCAGTTTTTCGATGCTCATGCTTGCTCCTTCAGGGCGGCGACGCGCAGGGTCACGGCGTTCTTGTGGGCGATCAGCTGCTCGGCGGCAGCCAGCGTCTCGATGGTGGCGGCCAGGTTGCTGAAGCCCTGCGGCGTCAGCTCTTGCACCGTCATGCGTTTTTGGAAATCGGCCAGCCCAAGGCTTGAGCAGGTAGCGGTGTAGCCGTAGGTCGGCAGCACGTGGTTGGTGCCGGAGGCGTAATCGCCGGCGGACTCCGGCGACCAGTCGCCGAGGAACACCGAGCCGGCGCTGGTGATGCCGTCCACCAGATCGCGCGCATTGCGGGTCTGAATGATCAGATGCTCCGGGCCGTAACGGTTGCTGATGGCCACGCACTCCGGCAGATCGCGCGCCACGATCAGGCGGCTGCTCGCCAGCGCCTGGCGGGCGGTCTCGGCGCGCGGTAGCTCGGCCAGCTGGCTTTCCACCGCGTCGGCCACCGCCTGCGCCATCGCCGCGTCCGGCGTCAGCAGGATCACCTGCGAATCCGGGCCGTGTTCGGCCTGCGACAGCAGATCGGAAGCGACAAACGCCGGGGTGGCGCCGGCGTCGGCGATCACCAGCACTTCTGAAGGACCGGCCGGCATGTCGATGGCCGCGCCGTCAAGGCGCTGGCTGACCTGCCGCTTGGCTTCGGTCACGAAGGCGTTGCCCGGCCCGAAGATCTTCGCTACGCGCGGCACGCTTTCGGTGCCGAACGCCAGGGCGGCGATCGCTTGCGCGCCCCCGACCTGAAACACTTCCTGCACGCCGCACAGCTGCGCCGCATACAGGATCTCATCGGCGATCGGCGGCGGCGAGCACAGCACTACCCGGCGGCAGCCGGCGATGCGTGCCGGCGTCGCCAGCATCAGCACGGTGGAGAACAGCGGCGCCGATCCGCCGGGAATATACAGGCCCACCGAGTCGATTGGGCGGGTCACCTGCTGGCAGCGCACGCCCGGTTGCGTTTCGACGTCCACCGGCGGCAGTCGCTGCGCGTTGTGGAAGGTTTCCACGTTGGCGACGGCCACCGCCATCGCCTGTTTGATGTCGTCGCCCAACCGCGCGGCGGCGGCGGCGATCTGCTCGGCGCTAACGCGCAGCGCCGAGACTTCCGCCTTGTCGAAACGGGCGCTGTAGTCGCGTAACGCCCGATCGCCGTTGGCCTTCACGTTGTCGAGGATCTCGTTCACCGTGCGGGTGATGCTGTCGGAAGCGGCGATCGCCGGACGCATCAGCAGCTTGGCCTGGCGTTCGGCGCTGCACGTCGCCCAATCGATCGGCGTGTTGAAGGTCGACATGGCGTTACTCCATCATCTTTTCAATCGGCAGCACCAGAATCGAGCTGGCGCCGAGCGCTTTCAGTTTTTCCATGGTTTCCCAGAACAGGGTTTCGCTGCTGACCATGTGCATCGCCACGCGGTTCTGCGCGCCGGCCAGCGGCAGAATGGTCGGGCGTTCGGCGCCCGGCAGCAGCGCGACGATCTCGTCCAGCTTCTCGCTCGGCGCGTGCAGCATGATGTATTTGGATTCACGCGCCTGGATCACGCCCTGAATGCGGGTCATCAGGCGGTCGATCAGCTGCTGCTTGGCTTCCGGCATTTCGCCGTCGCGCTGAATCAGGCAGGCCTTGGAGCGGTAGATCACTTCCACTTCGCGCAGGCCGTTGGCCTCCAGCGTGGCGCCGGTAGAGACCAGATCGCAGATGGCGTCGGCCAGGCCGGCGCGCGGCGCCACTTCCACCGAGCCGTTCAGCAGGCAAGATTTAAAGCGCACGCCCTGCTTGTCGAGGTATTGCTTCAGCAGGTGCGGGTAAGACGTGGCGATGCGGGCGTCCTGCAGGCTTTGCGGGCCGGTATATTCGGCGTCGAGCGGGGTGGCCAGCGACAGGCGGCAGCCGCCGAAATCGAGGCGGCGCAGGGTGAAGTAGCGCGGGTCTTCGCCCTGAGCGCGGCGGCTGAGCAGCTCTTCTTCCAGCACGTTTTCGCCGATGATGCCCAGATCGACCACGCCGTCCATCACCAGGCCCGGAATGTCGTCGTCGCGCACGCGCAGGATATCGATCGGCATGTTTTCCGCGAAGGCGATCAGGCGCTGCTGCTGCAGGTTGATCTTGATGCCGCAGCGCGCCAGCAGCTCCTGGGATTCATCGCTCAGGCGGCCCGACTTCTGCATTGCGATCCGTAAACGTGTCTTGTCCAGCATGGTAACCTCTGTTTAATCTGTAATTTTATGAATTTATTGTAAAAACTATTCTTTTCTGTCTGTCCGGAGCCAAAAAAAAACCCTCGGAAGAAATCTTCCGAGGGCTCTCTCTTGCGTTCTGCGCGCCACTGGAAGATTAACAAACCGTCTTCCAGCACTCATCGCCTGAAAGACTAGTCAGGGTGATGGTGATGATGGTGGTTGAACTGAACGCGTGTCATGGTGTTTTTCTCTAATCAAAAGCCGGTAAAAACCGTATGCCAATTAAGCTAAACTATCCGCTGTCCACCGCGCAACCCTTTTTTAACGTCATAAATTTAATTTATTGAAACAGGTTAGGTTATTAGCCGCAGACGGCTTTACCTAACCTTAAGCCGGGCAGATTGTATCGCTGTGCGCAGTGGCGTAGCCTTAGGGGTAGGGCGCTGCGATCTTCAGGAGAGGAAGAGGATGAAAAAGGTAGCCATTATTGGTTTGGGTTGGCTGGGCATGCCGTTGGCGTTAGCGCTGATGGGCCGCGGGTATGACGTGGTCGGCAGCAAAACCACGCCGGACGGCGTCGAGGCCGCGCGCATGAGCGGCATCGAATGCTATCAACTGGAGCTGACGCCGGAGCTGGTGTGCGATCCGGACGATCTGGAATCGCTGCTGCGCGTGGATGCGCTGGTGGTGACGTTGCCCGCACGCCGCACCGTCGAAGGCAGCGAGAACTATTTCAATGCGGTGCGCATGCTGGTGGACAGCGCGATGGCCTTCGGCGTGCCGCGGGTAATCTTTACCAGTTCCACCTCGGTGTACGGCGAAACCGCCGGCACGTTGCGCGAAGAGTCGCCGCTGCGGCCGGTCTCGCCGTCGGGCCGGGTGCTGGCCGAGCTGGAGCGCTGGCTGCATGAATTGCCGAACACCTCGGTGGACATTCTGCGGCTGGCGGGGCTGGTGGGCGTCGATCGTCACCCCGGCCGCTTCCTGGCGGGCAAGCTCGATGTGAAGGGGGGGGCGCAGGGGGTGAATCTGGTGCACCAGGACGACGTCATCGCCGCCATCCAGCTGTTGCTGAAGCTGCCGAAGGGCGGTCACGTGTACAACCTGTGCGCGCCGCGTCATCCGGCCAAACGCGAATTTTATCCGGCGCTGGCCGAGCAGCTGCACCTGGAGCCGCCGCAGTTCGCCGACGAAGCGGAGCAGGATGAGCGGCTGGTGGACGGCAACCGCATCTGCAACGAGCTGGGTTTTGAGTACCAGTATCCCGATCCGGCGCGCATGCCGGTCAGTTAAGGCAGCATACGTCGTTTAAAGCGGGAAAAGGTGGCTCGTCACAAAGTCGACGAACAGCCTGATTTTGGCAGACAGGTGGCGGCCCGACGGCCAGAGGACATGAAAAACCATGTTCTCGCGGTCGTATTCATCCAGAACCGTCACCAGGCTGCCTTGTTCCAGCTGTCTGCGCACGGCGATCTCCGGCAAATAAGCGATGCCGAGCCCTTGTTCCGCGAAGCACACCTGCGGATCGAGGGTATTTGTCACCATGCTGGCCGGCCGTTCGGGGAGCATCTCCGTCTTGTCCCCCAGCGGCCAGACATCCAGTTTGCCGGAGCTGGGAAAGCGATAATGCAAACGGGCATGGCTTGTCAGATCCTCGGGCTTGCTCGGCATACCCGCTTTGTTGAAATAGCCCGGCGCGCCAACGAAAACCTTGCGGCAGGTGCCCAACCGGCGGGCAACCAGCCGTGAATCGCTCGGGGTTCCGCTGCGGATAACGGCATCGAAACCTTCCTCAATCACGTCAACCAACCGATCCGAATAATCAATATCCAGCTCGATCTCAGGATAGCGGCGCTTGAAGTCCCCCAGTTTTGGCATGAAAAGCGTGCCCAGCGACGGGAGACTGATGCGCAGCTTACCCTGGGGCGTTCCCCGCGTTTGCAACAGTTCGGCTTCCGCGTCTTTCACCTCGCTCAAAATGCGTCGGCACCTTTCCAGGAACAAGGCGCCTTCCGGCGTCAGGTTGACCGTGCGGGTGGAGCGGTGAAACAACCGCACGCTGAGCCGTTCCTCCAGCCGGGCGATGGTTTTGCTGACCGCCGACGCGGAGATCCCCAGCTGTTGCCCGGCCGCCGTGAAGCTGCGGCTTTCACTGACCCGCACGAAAACGTCGAGAGAACCCAAGCTTTCCATAGGCTTCCATTCTATTGATGACCTTTACGTCATGAGTGTTGTTCACTTTAGCCTGTTTTTCTTTTATCGGCGAGTGGGCAGCATGATGCAAACGTCATCCGCAATGGGCGGAAACATCTTTGAATGGGGAGTGATTGATGAATCAAACGACGATATCTGCGCCTGCCGGGAGCAGCGAACGGTTGCCGCTGGGGAGCCTGCTGGCGTTGGCGATGGCCGCTTTCATCACGCTGTTGACCGAGATCATGCCGGCGGGCGTGCTTTCTTCGATCGCGGGCGATTTGAAGGTGTCTGAAAGCCTGGCGGGGCAGTTCATCACCGCCTATGCGGTGGGGGCGTTGGTCGCCGCCATTCCGCTCACCGCATTGACGCAGGGCATGCGGCGCCGCCCCTTGCTCTTGAGTGCGATCTGCGGTTTTGCCATCGTCAACCTCGTCACGGCGCTGTCGCATGATTACCACGTCTCATTGGCGACGCGTTTCTTCGCCGGCGTTTTCGGCGGCATCGTTTGGTCCTTGCTGGCCGGTTACGCCGTGCGCATGTCACCGGCCCATCTTGGCGGCCGCGCTATTGCGATCTCCGGCGCCGGCGCCACCCTGGCGCTGGTGCTCGGCGTACCGCTCGGCACGTTGCTTGGCCGAGCCATCGGCTGGCAGGGCGCCTTTGGCCTGATGACGTTGATGGCGGTGATGCTCGTGGTGTGGATCATCGCCATCGTGCCGGATTTCCCCGGCCAGGCTAAGGCGCATCGCCCGTCTCTGAGCGGCGTATTCTTGCAATGCGGGATCCGCGCCGTGCTGTTCGTGGTGTTCACCTTCATCGTTGCCCACAACATTCTGTATATCTACCTGGAGCCTTTCCTCACGCCGTCGGGGTTATCCGAGCGGGTCGATATCGTGCTGTTTATCTTTGGGCTGGGGGCGATTGCCGGATTGGGCGTCGCCGGGATGCTGGTCGATCGGCGAGTCCAATCTCTTACGGTGATGAGCATCGTCATCTTTGCCCTCGCCGCCGTGTTGCTGGCAAGTGGGGGAAGGATAGCCCCGATGGTCTATCTCTCCGTCGCATTGTGGGGCGTGGCTTTCGGTGGCTTTGCCACCCTCACGCAGACGGCATTGTCACGCCTTTCCGGCCGCGCGGCCGACGTGGCGCAGTCCATGTATACGACGGGCTGGAATACCGCCGTGGCCGCCGGTGGCGCGATCGGCGGCATGCTGCTCGACAAGGGCGGAGCGGCCTCTTTTGCCTGGGCCATCATCGGGCTCCTCATCCTGTCTTTAACCGGCACGCTGTTTGCCATGAATCGGGCGCTGGCCTCTCAGCGATGAGGTGATTGGCGTCAAATCCTCCAGCAGCGCGTTCAACGCCTCGTCGGGCTGGACAGGGCGGCTGACCAGGCTGAGCGTGGCGCGGTAAGAGAGCGCCGCGCCGCCCAGCTGCCGCAGCAGCCCCTGTTCCACCCAGCGCGCCGCGTAGTGGGTGGGCAGGTAGCCGAGACAGGAGCCGCTCAGCACCAGATGGGCGACGCTTTCCATATGATGGGCTACCGCAGCCAGGTGAGGCGGCGCGATCGGGCACAGCTGCTGCGCCAGCAGGTAGCCGCGCTTGACCCAGCGCGCGTTTTCAATCTGCTCGCGATCCGGTTCTTCCACCGCGAACAGCGGGTGATCCGCACTGCAGTAGATCGCCTGCGTCTCCTCCAGCCATGGCTGATAACGCAACGCCTCCAACTGTTGGCCGAAGTAGCCGATGCCCAGATCGAGCTGCCGGTGCAGCAGCCCCTGCTCAATCTCGTTCGGTGAACAGATGCGGCACTGCAATTGCACGTCCTGATGTCGGCGCTGGAAGTGTTTGATGGCCTGGCTGAACGGGTTGCCCGGCAGCGAAACCAGATTATCCACCAGACCGATCTGCAGATCGCCGGTCAGCAGGCCGTTCAGCGACTGGCTGACCCGGGTGAAGTCGCGGGCGGCGTTGAACAGCGAGCGGCAGGCGATCAGCATGCGTTCGCCCTTGGGCGTCAGCCGGAAGCCGGAGCGGCCGCGTTGGCACAGGCGAAAACCCAGCCGGGTTTCCAGCGAGGCCAGGTGGGTGCTGATGGTGGATTGGTTCATCAGCAGCGTTTCCTGCGCGGCGCTGACGCCCTGGGCTTCTGCCACCGCGACGAACACCCGCAGCCGTTTCAGATCGATATCGCTTAGGTTGATGAGCATTCCCCCTCCGCAGAACGTCGGCCGGTTAACCCATTTTTAACATCGAAGAAATAGGGGCGGCGCTGAAGATATGGCCTTCTTTATGGCATGAGGTGGAAATAAAAATCAATACTTCAATAAGTTAGTTGCATCGCGTTTTTCGATGTTTACATGCAAAAGCGGGAATGGTAGCCGGGATGGCCAACGGGGTAGTCTGCGAATGTTGCTCAAATGTTTCAATTCATCGCAGATCAAGACAAGGAAACGCCATGCTGAACCAACCCCAAAGCGGTAACGACATGCCGCGCTTTGCCGGTATTCCCACCATGATGCGCCTGCCCGCAGCCGATCAGGCGCACGGTCTGGATGCCGCCTTTGTCGGCATTCCGCTGGATATCGGTACCTCCAACCGCAGCGGCACCCGCTATGGCCCGCGCCAGATCCGCCAGGAGTCGGTGATGATCCGCCCTTACAACATGGGCACCGGCTCCGCCCCGTTCGAACGGCTGCAGGTGGCCGATCTGGGGGATGTCGCCATCAACCCTTACAGCCTGGCGGACAGCGTGCAGCGCATCGAGGCGGCTTACCACGAGATCCTGGCGCACGGCTGCATGCCGTTGACGCTCGGCGGCGACCACACGCTGACGCTGCCGGTGCTGCGCGCCGTCGCCCGTCGGCATGGCCCGGTCGGGCTGATCCACGTCGATGCGCATTCCGACACCAACGAGGAGATGTTCGGCGAACAGCTGGCGCACGGCACCACCTTCCGCCGCGCGTTCGAGGAGGGGCTGCTGGCACCCGAAAAAGTGGTGCAGATTGGCCTGCGCGGCAGCGGCTATGCGGCGGACGACTTCGACTGGTCACGCCGCCAGGGCTTCCGCGTGGTGCCGGCCGAGGCCTGCTGGCACCGATCGCTGACGCCGCTGATGACGGAGATCCGCGAACAGATGGGCGATGCGCCGGTTTACCTCAGCTTCGATATCGACGGACTGGATCCGGCCTTCGCACCGGGCACCGGCACGCCGGAAGTCGGCGGGCTGTCGGTCTGGCAGGGGCTGGAAATCGTGCGCGGCTGCCATGGGCTGAACCTGGTGGGCGGCGACGTGGTGGAGGTGTCGCCACCTTACGATCGCTCCGGCAACACGGCGCTGCTGGCCGCCAACCTGCTGTTTGAAATGTTGTGCGTGCTGCCGGCCCGCTGAGGCCGGTGCGCTGACCCTACCGGCGGAGCGGTTGCGTCGGGGCCCCTGATAACAATAACAACGGAGTGGAGGTACCCATGAATCTCGATCTGCTGGTCGTGGTGTTTTACTTTCTGGTGATAGGCGCGGTGGGGTGGATGGGCATTCGCCGCGCCAATTCCAAAGAGGCGTATCTGGTCGCCGGGCGCAATCTGGGGCCGGGGCTGTATTTGGGCACGCTGTCGGCGGTGGTGCTCGGCGGCGCGTCGACCATCGGCAGCGTCAAACTCGGCTATACCTACGGCATCTCCGGCGTCTGGCTGTGCGGCGCGCTCGGGCTGGGCATCGTGGTGCTGAGCCTGGTGCTGGCCAAGCCGCTGCTCAAGCTGAAGCTGTATACCGTCAGCCAGGTGCTGTCGCGGCGCTATCACCCGGCCGCGCGGGTCACCAGCGGCGCGATCATGCTGGCGTATGACCTGATGGTGGCGGTGACCTCGATCATCGCCATCGGCAGCGTGATGCAGGTGATGTTCGGCCTGTCGTTCAGCGCGTCTATCCTGCTCGGCGGCGGGTTGGTGGTGCTGTATTCGACGCTGGGGGGGATGTGGTCGCTGACGCTGACCGACATCATTCAGTTCATCATCATGACCGTTGGCATGATGCTGGTGCTGATGCCGATGAGCATCGTCAAGGCCGGCGGCTGGGACGCCTTCACCAGCCTGCTGCCCGCCGGTTACTACCAGCTGTCGTCGATCGGGTTGGACACCATTCTGGTGTTCTTCCTGATCTACTTCTTCGGCATTCTGATCGGCCAGGACATCTGGCAGCGGGTGTTTACCGCCCGCAGCGCCAATGTGGCGCGCTTCGCTGGGCTGGGGGCGGGCGTCTATTGCGTGCTGTACGGCGTGACCGGTGCGCTGATCGGCATGGCCGGCAAGATCGTGCTGCCGTCGCTCAGCAACACCGACGGCGCCTTTGCCGCCATTGCGCAGGCGGTGTTGCCGGTTGGCGTCAGCGGGCTGGTGGCCGCCGCGGCGTTGGCGGCGCTGATGTCCACCGCCAGCGCCTGCCTGCTGGCCTCTTCCACCATCGCGCTGGAGGACGTATTGCCGGCTATCCGGCGCAAACCTTCCGGCGGGTTGGCGGCCGGGCGCGTCACCACGCTTTTCATGGGCGCAGTCATGCTGGGGCTGGCGTTTGTGGTACGCGACGTGCTGGCGGCGCTGACGCTGGCCTATAACCTGCTGGTGGGCGGCATGCTGATCCCGCTGGTGGGGGCGATCTTCTGGCCGCGCGCCACCAGCGCCGGCGCCATTGCCAGCATGCTGACCGGCAGCCTGTGCGTGGTGGGGCTGATGGCCTGGCACGGCATCGACGCCAACAGCCCAATCTACGGCGGCCTGCTGGGCGGCGGCGTCGCCTTCGTGTTGGGCAGCCTGTTGAGCCGCCCGGCAGCGCAGCTGCAACCGCAAACCGAGCGCTGAGACGACGAGGCTAATGACCGCGACGAGGTGGAACATGAACAATCGCAATGTGGCGTCACGCCCAAAAATTGAAGTGCGCTCGATAGACTATGTGCCCCGTCACGAGCGGCATGGCAAGGTTTGGCATCAGGCGCCGTTTTGGTTCACCGGCAATTTCGTTTTGACGACGATGGTGGTCGGTTTCACCGGCCCGGCGCTGGGGCTGGGTGCGCTTTATTCGATGCTGGCCATTGCCGCCGGCGTAGGGTTCGGCACGTTCTTCATGGCGTGCCATGCCAACCAAGGGCCGCGCATGGGGCTGCCGCAGATGATCCAGTCGCGGGCCCAATTCGGCCTGCGTGGGGCCATCGTTCCCTTTGCCGCCGTGGTGTTTGTTTACATCGGCTTCAACGTGTTCAACGTTATTCTCGCGACCGATGCGATCAACACGGTGTTGCCGGGCCACCGTCTGCCCTGGTATGCGTTGCTGATCGCGGTGGCCGTGCTGTTGGCGATCGTCGGCCACGATATGCTGCATGCGGTGCAGCGCTGGCTGACCTATGTGATGATGGCGGTGTTCGGCGTGCTGACGATCGGCGCCGTGTTGTCGCTGCGGATGGACGCCGCCGTCGGCGCCGGGCATTTCTCGTGGGCGGCCTTTTTGATTCAGCTGTCGGCCGCCGCCGGCTACCAGATCAGCTACGCGGTGTACGTCTCCGACTATTCGCGCTATTTGCCGCAGGAAACGCCGTCTGCCAAGGTGATCTTTTGGACTTATCTGGGGGCGGCCGGATCGGCGCTTTGGCTGATGTCGCTGGGCGCATTTCTGGCTTCAGCCTTACCGGCCCCCGATGCGATCGGCAGCGTACAGGCGGTGGGTAATGCCGTTTACCCGGGGTTTGGCACGCTGGCCGTGCTGATCGCCGTCCCCTCGCTGGTCGGCATCATGGCGGTCAACTGTTATGGCGCAATGCTGACCAGCCTCAGCGCGATTGATGCGTTCCGTAAAGTGACGCCGACGTTGCGATTACGCATGTTCGGCATTGGCGTCGTCGCCCTGACGGTGTTTGCGGTGGCGTTGGCTATCCCGGCAAGCTATCTCGCCAGCTTCAATACCTTCGTGCTGCTGATGCTGTATTTCCTGGTGCCCTGGACGGCGGTGAATCTGATGGACTTTTACGTGGTGCGCGGTGGGCATTACGCGATCGGTGAAATCTTCAACCCGGCGGGGATCTACGGCCGCTGGGGGCGCTCCGGCCTGACGGCCTACGCGAGCGGCCTGCTGGCGATGGTGCCGTTCATGACGTTGGGCTTTTACACCGGCCCCTTTGCTGTTTTACTGGGCGGCGCGGATATCGCTTTTCTGGTCGGCCTGCTGGTGGCCGGGAGCGTGTATGTCGTGATGTGCCGGAAGCTCGATCTTGAAGCCGAACGGCGGGTGGCGTTGTGCTGCGAGGGTTTATTGGAAGGAGGACGGGAGTGAAGGAAAAAATCAGCGTCGCATGCTGCCAGTTAGCGTTGCGGGTCGGGGAAGCGGAACACAATCGGGCGCTGTCCGCCCAGGCGATCCGGCGGGCGGCGCAGCGCGGCGCCAACGTCATCGTGCTGCCGGAGCTGGTGAACAGCGGCTACGTGCTGCGCGATAAGGCGGAGGCGCGGGCGTTGGCCGAGGCCGAAGACGGGCCGAGCCTCAGCCTGTGGGGAGCTTTGGCGCGCGAGTTGGATGTGGCGATCGTCGCCGGTTTCTGCGAGCGCCTGCCCGATGGCGAGGTGGCCAACAGTGCGGCATTGATCGATGCGCAGGGGGTGAGGGCGATTTATCGCAAAGCGCATCTGTGGCACGAAGAGAGCACTATTTTTACCGCCGGCGATCGGCCGCCGCCGGTCATCGAGACCCGCTTCGGCCGGTTGGCGGTGATGATCTGTTACGATCTCGAATTCCCGGAGTGGGTGCGGCTGCCTGCGTTGGCCGGTGCTCAGCTGCTGTGTGCGCCGGTCAACTGGCCGCTGGCACCGCGCCCGCAGGGCGAACGGCCGGCGGAGATGGTGAAGGCGCAGGCCAACGCCGCCGTCAATCGGCTGTTCATCGCGGTGTGCGATCGTTGCGAAACGGAGCGCGGCGTTGCGTGGATCGGCGGATCGGCGATCGTCGACGCCGACGGTTACCCGTTGACGCAGAGTTTGGCGGGCGAAGGCATGGTGCTGGCATCGATGGATATCGGCGCAGCCGATGACAAGCACATCGGCCGCCACAATCACGTGCATCGCGATCGGCGGCCGATGCTGTATTGAAGCGGCGGGGCGGGCTGCCCCGCAGGGGGCTTTTTCCGGCGGAAACAGCCACCGTTTTGGCGCTTACAGCCAGCCCGATTTCTTCAGCTTCTGATACAGGAAAATGCAGCCGACGGCGGTCACCCCCAGCGTGGCGTGGTAGGCCCACGGGAACTTCAGCTCCGGCATGTCGGCGAAGTTCATCCCGTACAGGCTGAAGACCACCGTCGGGATGGCCAAGATTGCCCCCCAACCCGCCAGCCGTTTCACCACTTCGTTTTGTTTGACCGTCACCAGCGCCAGGTTGACGTGCATGGCGTTGGTCAGCATTTCGCGCATGTCGTCGATATTGCTGACCACCTGATGGGCGTGATCTTGCACGTCGCGCACGTAGGCGCGCAGCTCTTTCGGGATCACCTCTTCGTGCAGGCGGATCAGCTGGTTGCAGATTTCATCCATCGGCAGCGCGGCGTTGCGCAGCGCCAGCAGATGGCGGCGCAGGGTATAGACGTTCTCGATCGCCGCCTGATCGAACTCTGACTGAAACATGTTGGCTTCAATGTTCTCGATGGTGCTCTCGAAGCGCGCCACCACGCTGCGGTAGTTATCCACCACGAAGTCCAACACTGAATAGAGGGCGAAGCCCGGCCCGCGGCACATCTGCTTGTGGTTCTCTTCCGCCTTGGCGCGGATCGGCGCGTAACTGGGCGAAGCGCCGTGGCGCACCGTCACCAGAAAGTTTTTGCCGACGAAGAAGTGGGTTTCGCCGTATTCGATTTCGTCGTGCTCGCCCCACTGCGCGGTTTTCACCACGATGAACAGCGAGTCGCCGTAGGTCTCCAGCTTCGGCCGCTGGTGCGCGCACAGCGCGTCTTCGATCGCCAAATCGTGCAGCCCGAACTCCTCCTGCACCTTGCGCATAAACGCCGGCTCAGGCTGCCTTAATCCCAGCCAGATGAAGGTGTCGGGCTGTTTGACCACCTCGCTGATATCGTCGATGGTCACTTCGCCCAGCCGTTGGCCGGCTTTGTACGCCACACAGTTCACCACCATGCTTTTGCTGTCCATCCGTCCATCCATTAATCAGTCAGCGTTTTGGTAAGTAAATAACACTCATGTTCTACCGGATACTCTTTCAGCGTCATTTGCAGCTGATAGCCGAGCTTTTCGTAGAACGGCCGCGCCTGAAAGCTGAAGGTATCCAGGCGGGCGTAGCGGCAGCCGCGCGCCTGCGCCTCGTGCTCGGCGGCGCGCATCAGCCGGCCGCCGAGGCCGCTGCCGCGCTGGGTATCCGCCACCCATAGCCACTCGACGCTCAGCCAGTTGCCCCAGGTTTCGGCGGTCAAACCGCCGATCACCGCGCCGGCTTCGTCGCGCGCATAGACGCTGAGCGGCTTGCGGTGGCTGGCGTCGATATGCGGCAGGTTGTAAGCGCGCAGGCCTTGCCTGATCGCATCGAGGGTTTGTTCGTCGATCGCGTCGGTAACGGTAATGTCCATTTTTCCTCCTGGGTAATGGATTAACTTAAGCACATGGCGGCTAAAAGGCAACCCGTTGAAATGTAATGCAAACGACCGCGGCCGCTGAGTGGGCTACACTAAACGGGTTATTTTATCTTCAGGAGGACGCCATGCCCCGATTGACTCTGCTGGCCGGTTTGCTGCTGTGCAGCGGCCTGGCGCACGCCGCGCCGACAGTCAGCCAACTGCAGGACGGCTTGGAACACCCGTGGTCGCTGGCCTTTTTGCCGGCGGAACAAGGTTTGCTTATCACCGAGCGGCCCGGCCGGCTGCGGCTGTGGCAGCAGGGCAAAGGCCTGTCGCCGCCGATCGCCGGCGTGCCGCAGGTTTACGCCGAGGGGCAGGGCGGACTGCTGGAGGTGTTACCGGCCCCCGACTTCGCCGCCAGCCGCCGGGTGTATCTCAGCTTCGCCGAAACGGGCGAGGGCGGCAAAGCCGGTACGGCGGTCGGCTACGGCCGTTTGAGCGACGACGGCGCGCGGCTGGAAAACTTCAAGGTGATCTTCCGCCAGCTGCCCAAGCTGTCGGTCGGCAATCACTTCGGTGGCAAGCTGGCGTTCGACCGGCAGGGCTACCTGTTTATCGCGCTGGGCGAAAACAACCAGCGGCCGACGGCGCAGGAGACCGACAAGCTGCAGGGCAAGCTGGTGCGGCTGACCGCCGAAGGCGCGGTGCCGCCGGACAATCCCTGGGTCGGCCAGGCCGGCAAACGGCCGGAAGTTTGGTCCTACGGCCACCGCAATCCGCAAGGGCTGGCGATGAACCCGTGGAGCGGTGCGATCTGGGAACACGAGCACGGCCCGCGCGGCGGCGATGAGCTCAACATCCCGCAGCCGGGTAAAAACTACGGCTGGCCGCTGGCCACCTACGGCATCAATTATTCCGGCCAGCCGATCCCGGAGGCCCGGGGGGAACGGGTGCCCGGCACCGAACAGCCGCTGCACTATTGGCGGGTTTCGCCCGGCCTCAGCGGCATGGCGTTTTATGACGGGCAGCGCTTCCCCGCCTGGAGGCACTCGCTGTTCATCGGCGCGCTGGCGCAAAAGGAGCTGATTCGCCTGACGCTGGAAGGCGACAAGGTGGTGGCGGAGGAGCGGTTGCTGGGCGATCGCGGCGAGCGCATTCGCGAGGTACGCAGCGGGCCGGATGGCTACCTGTATCTGCTGACGGACGAGCGGGACGGCAAGCTGCTGAAAGTCGGGGCGTCGTAACGCCCCGCAGCGATCAGGTGAGTTCGCTCATCACGCCGCGCTGGTAGGCCGGGCGAGCGCGCAGCTGCTGATACCAGCGCTCCATGTTCGGCCGCGAGCGGCGGGCGCTCGGCATCTCGAACCAGGCGTAGGCGAAGCTGCCGAGCGGAATATCGCCGAAGCCGAACGCGTCGCCGGAGAGGTAAGGCTGATGCGCCAGCGCCTGTTCAATGACGTCGAAGTGTTTTTCCAGCGTGGCGATCGCCGCTTCGATTTTCGCCATGTCGCGCAGCTCTGGCGCGGTGCGGATCAGGCCCCAAAAGACGATGGTGAAGGCCGGAACGATGGTCGAGGTGGTCCAGTCCATCCATTTCTCGGCGGCGGCGCGCGCCTGCAGATCTTGCGGATAGAACGTCGCATCGCCGAATTTCGCCGCCAGGTAGCGCACGATGGTGTTGGACTCCCACAGCACGAAGTCATCGTCCTGCAGCAACGGCACCAGGCCGTTCGGGTTCAGCGCGCGGTAACTCTCTTCGTTAACCTTGCCGAACGCGCCGCCGGCGTTGATGTGGGTATAGCTCAGTCCCAGTTCGGCGGCGCACCACAGCACCTTCCTGACGTTGTTCGAATTCTCACGACCCCAAATGGTCAGCATGGGATAACTCCGTTAGCGGATTAAAGAGCCTTAATACCTACGCCACAATGCGCTTTTTGTCACACCGCAGGGCACTTTTTGCCTGCCGCTCAGCGCTCCCAGCGGCACACTTCCCAGCCGTGCTCCGCCGCCAGCGCGCTCAACTCGCTGTCGGGGTTGATCACCGTAGCGCTGTCGACGAATTGCAGCATCGCCTTATCGTTGAGGGAGTCGCTGTAGCCGTGGCTGTGTTCGAATTTCAGGTGCGGATGCTGCGCCAGCCAGTGTTGCAGGCGGATCACCTTGCCCTGTTGGTAGGTCATGGTGCCGTAGGTGTTGCCGGTGAAGCGGCCGTCGCTGATTTCCACGCCGATCGCCAGCGCATCGTCGGCGCCGAGCTGTTCGGCGATCGGCGCCACCAGGTGCTCGCCGGTGGCGGAGATCACCAGGATGCAGTCGCCGCGCTCGCGGTGCCACTGCAGGCGTTCACGGGCGGCGGGGGAGACGCGCGGCAGGATATCGCGGCGAATGTAGCGTTGCACCCAGCCGGCCACGGTTTGCACGCTCAGGCCGGTCAGCGGCGCCAGCGTGGCCTGCATGTAGTCCTCCATCGACAGCTTACCCTGATAATAGAGCTGCATCAGCTGCTGCTCCTGCAGTTCCAGCTCCGCCGGCGCGAAGCCCTGGCCGACCAGCCAGCGGATCCACAGGCTGGCGCTGTCATCGTCAATCAGGGTTTCATCCAGGTCGAATAAGGCTAAATCCATCAGTATTTCTCCGGCAGGCAGGGTATGAGGTCGTTTACAGGATAGCGGATAGCGCCCATCGCCAGCCAGCGGCGTCGGCGAAATTGCGCAGAGCATAAGAAACATTGATGACGGTTTTGCGACAGTTTGTTGAACGTTTGCATAACTTAGAACGCAACAATATTGGCCGCCCCGGCGAGCGCGGTGATAACTATGAGGCAAACGCAGCCACCCGCCGGGGAGAGACAATGTTGATTATTCGCCTGTACGGCAGCCCGATCGCGATCGGGGAAGAAGAGGAACCGCATGATGACGCACCTGACGACGCTGAAGACGCTGCCGCTGCTGGATCTTTCGCAGCTTGACGGCGATGCGCGCCGGCGGCGCGCCTTTCTTGACGATTTGCGCGCGGCGGCCCGCGACGTCGGTTTTTTCTATCTGCGCGGGCACGGCGTGGACGGCGTGTTGAATGTGCGGCTGCAGCAGGGCGCGCGGCAATTTTTCGCGCTGCCGGAGGCCGACAAATTGGCGGTGCAGATGGTGCATTCGCCGCACTTTCGCGGTTACAACCGGGCGGCGGCGGAGCTGACGCGTGGCCAGCCGGACTGGCGCGAGCAGTTCGATATCGGCGCCGAACGCCCGGCGCTGACGCTGTCTGACGACACCCCGCGCTGGGCGCGCCTGCAGGGGCCAAACCAGTGGCCGGCGGCGCTGCCGACGCTGAAACCGCTGCTGCTGCAGTGGCAACAGGCGATGACCGCCATGTCGCTGCGGCTGCTGCGCGCTTTCGCTTTGGCGCTGTCGCTGCCGGAGCAGGCTTTCGATCGCTTGTACGGCGAGAAGCCCAACGAACACATCAAACTGATTCGCTACCCGGGGCGGGACGCTACCGGCAGCGCGCAGGGCGTCGGCGCGCACAAGGACTCCGGCTTTCTCAGCTTCCTGCTGCAGGACGAGCAAAAAGGGCTGCAGGTGGAGGTGAGCGAAGGGCGGTGGATTGACGCCCAGCCGCGTGAAGACACCTTCGTGGTGAACATCGGCGAGCTGCTGGAACTGGCGACCAATGGCTACCTGCGCGCCACGGTGCACCGGGTGGAAACGCCGCCGGCGGGGCGCGACAGGCTGTCGATCGCCTTCTTCCTCGGCGCGCGCTTGGACGCGGTGGTGCCGTTGTATCAACTGCCGCCGCCGCTGGCGGCGCAGGCGCGCGGCCCGGCCAGCGATCCGCTCAACCCGCTGCTGCGCGACGTGGGGTATAACTACCTGAAAGGCCGCATCCGTTCCCACCCCGATGTGGCACAGCGCTTTTATCGGGACGTCATCGGCGTCTGAACATCAGGCACAAAAAAGCCCGGCGCGCCGGCCGGGCTGATGGCGATTGATTCGGGCGATTATTCCGCCAGCGCCTGCTGCAGATCGGCAATCAGATCTTCCACATCCTCAATCCCCACCGACAGGCGCACCAGCTGCGGCGTGATGCCGGTTGTCAGGCGCTGTTCCAGCGGAATGGAGGCGTGCGTCATGCTGAACGGCTGGCTGATCAGGCTTTCCACGCCGCCCAGGCTTTCCGCCAGGGTGAACAGGCGCGAGCGCTGGATGACCCGGCGCGCATAGGCGTCGTCGCCTTTCAACCGCACCGAGATCATGCCGCCGAAGCGCGTCATCTGGCGCGCCGCCAGTTCATGCTGCGGGTGGCTCTGCAGGCCGGGATAGTAGACGTTTTCCACCTGTGGCTGGCTTTCCAGCCACTGTGCGATGCGCAGCGCGCTGTCGCTGTGGCGCTGCATGCGCAGGGCCAGGGTGCGGATGCCGCGCAGCGTCAGGAAGCTGCTGAACGGATCGAGAATGCCGCCGACCGCGTTTTGCAGGAAACCGAGCTGCTCCGCCAGCGCCGGGTTATCCCCCACCGCCGCGACGCCGGCCACCACGTCGGAGTGGCCGTTGAGGTATTTGGTGGCGGAGTGCACCACCACGTCAAAGCCCAGATCCAGCGGACGCTGCAGATACGGCGAAGCGAAGGTATTGTCCGCCACGCTGATAAGCTGATGCTTTTTGGCGATCGCGGCGATGGCGCTCAGATCCGCCAGTTTCAGCAAGGGGTTGGTCGGGGTTTCCACCCAGATCATTTTGGTATCCGGCTCGATCGCCTGTTCCAGCCCGGCGAGATCCGCCGGTGACACGTAGGTGACGCGCAGGCCGGCGGTGCGGCTGCGCACCTTTTCCAGCAGGCGATAGGTGCCGCCGTACAGGTCGTCCACCGCGATCAGGTGGCTGTCCTTATCGAGCAGCTCCAGCACCGTGGAACAGGCCGCCAGGCCGGAGGCGAAGGCGTAGCCGCGGCTGCCGCCTTCCAGTTCGGCGATGGCGCTTTCCAGCGCGGTGCGCGTTGGGTTGGCGCTGCGGGAGTATTCGTAGCCGGTATGCTCGCCCGGCGCCGGTTGGGCGTAGGTGGAGGTGGCGTAAATTGCCGGCATCACGGCGCCGGTGGCATCCGGGGTGTAACCGGCGTGAACGGTCAACGTATCAAACTTGGCCATAATGGGTCCTTATTAACGTAATTTTTGGCGCCAGGCGTTAAGCACGTCTGTGCGGGTAATCAGGCCGAGGAAGCGCTCGCCGTCGAGCACCACCGCGACGTGGCCATGGTTGAAGGTGGCCTGCAATTCTTCGTAGCCGGCTTCTTTTTGCAGCGTATGGACCCGCTTGGTCATTGCGCTACTGGCCGGCAGGCTGAAGTGGGCGGCGTCGGCCTGGACGGCGTTCAGCAGATCCCACTCATCGATCAGGCCGACCACCCGATCGCCTTCCAGCACCGGCAGCTGCGAGATGTCGTACAGCCGCATGCGGGCGTGCACGATCGCCAGCGTGTCGTCCGGCGCGGCAGAAACGGCCGCACCTTCGTCGTGGCGGTAAGCGATCAGATCGCGCAGATCGCCGTGCTGCGGTTTGCTCAGGAGACCCTGTTCCAGCATCCAGTGATCGTTATACATTTTAGACAGGTATTTGTTGCCGCTATCGCAGACAAAGGTCACTACCCGCTTGGGTTCGGTCTGTGCGCGGCAGTAACGCAGTGCGGCGGCCAGCAGGGTGCCGGTGGACGAGCCCGCCAGCACGCCTTCCTTGCGCAGCAGATCGCGCGCGGTGGTGAAGGCTTCTGCGTCGCCGATGCGGTAAGCGTTGCGGACCTGGTCAAAGTCGCTGAGCGGCGGGACGAAGTCTTCGCCGATGCCTTCCACCAGCCAGCTGCCCGCTTCGCCGATATGGCCGTTATCGAGATAGTCCGCCAGGATAGAGCCGGCAGGGTCGGCCAGCACGAATTCGGTCTGCGGCGAAACGTCGGCGAAGTAGCGGCTCAGCCCGCCCAGCGTGCCGCCGGAGCCGACGCCAACCACGATAGCGTCCACGTCATGCTCCATCTGCCGCCACAGCTCGGGGGCGGTAGTGGTGGTATGGGCCGCCGGATTGGCCGGGTTGTTGAACTGATCGATATAAAAGGCGCCGGGGATCTCCCCGGCCAGGCGTTGGGCGTAATCCTGATAGTAAGCGGGATGCCCCTTGCCGACGTCCGAGCGGGTCAACAGCACTTCCACGCCCAGCGCGCGCAGGTGGAAGATCTTCTCGCGGCTCATCTTGTCCGGCACCACCAGCAGCAGCTTATAGCCTTTCAGCGCCGCCACCAGCGCCAACCCCAGGCCGGTATTGCCGGCGGTGGCTTCGATGATGGTGCCACCCGGCTGCAGCTTGCCGTCGCGCTCGGCCTGTTCGATCATCGACAGCGCCACGCGGTCTTTGATCGAACCGCCGGGGTTTTGATTCTCCAGCTTGACGAACAGCCGGCACGGGCCGGTATCGAACTGGGTCAGTTCCAGCATCGGGGTATTGCCAATCATCTCGATGACGGAATGGGGGATCGCCATGACTTATCTCCAGGATTATTCGGTATAAAAGTCGTTATATGGATGATAGCGCTGATGATAAGCGCTTTAAAAAGAACAAATAACGGCTATATATGCCATTATGGAATATATTAATCTTTTTTAGCCGTATAGATGCGCAGATGTTTAGCGGTGCAGATGCTTGGCCGTGTAGCCGTGGGTGGATGCAAAAATGCGCGTCGCGATGCTTTTTTGAACGATAAGCGGGGCCTGCGTACAGTTATGTAAAAATGCTGAAAATTCACGCTAAACCCTGCAAAAATAAGATAAATCACATAAACTCACAGCATGGGCATTTTCGGTGCGTTGCGTTACCCGCTATGGGCGCCGCACGGGGTTGCGGCCGGCACGCGCGCACCGGGCCACTCTCGCTGGTTGGCTTAAAACGTGAACATGTTTGAAAGTTAACGCTATTTCAATGGTTTGAATGGACACTCTGGCGACGTCATGATGAAAAAAAACTTATCCACTTCCCTGAAAAAACTGACCTTCAGCGTAGGCATCCTGTTGCTGGCCGCCCCGGCCGTGCACGCGGCCGAGCCGCCGGCGCCGCCGCAGGTAGACGCCAAGGCCTACATTCTGATGGATTACAACAGCGGCAAGGTGCTGACCGAAGGCAATGCCGACACCCGTCTCGATCCCGCCAGCCTGACCAAGATCATGTCCAGCTACGTAATCGGCCAGGCGATCAAGGCCGGCAAGATCAAGCCGGAAGACCTGGTCACCGTCGGCAAAGACGCCTGGGCGCCCGGTAACCCGGCGCTGCGCGGTTCTTCGCTGATGTTCATCAAGCCGGGCGATCAGGTGCCGGTGCTGGAGCTGAATAAGGGCATCGTGATCCAGTCGGGTAACGACGCCAGCATCGCGCTGGCGGACTACGTGGCGGGCAGCCAGGATTCGTTCGTCGGCCTGATGAACAACTACGCCAAATCCCTGGGCCTGCAGAATACCCACTTCCTGACGGTGCACGGTCTGGATGCGGAAGGGCAGTACAGCACGGCGCGCGACATGGCGCTGCTGAGCCAGGCGCTGATCCGCGACGTGCCGGACGAATACGCGCTGCATAAAGAAAAAGAGTTCACCTTTAACAAGATCCGCCAGATTAACCGCAACCGCCTGCTGTGGAGCAGCAACCTGAACGTCGACGGCATCAAGACCGGTTACACCAGCGGCGCCGGCCATAACCTGGTGGCGTCGGCCACCGACGGCCCGATGCGTCTGATCTCGGTAGTGCTGGGCGCGCCGAGCGATCGCGTGCGCTTCAGCGAAAGCGAAAAGCTGCTGACCTGGGGCTTCCGCTTCTATGAAACCGCGACGCCGATCAAGGCCGATAAGCCGTTCGTCACCCAGAAAGTGTGGTTCGGCGACGTCAGCGAAGTGCCGCTCGGCGTGGCGAAAGACGCCTCGGTCACCATTCCGAAAGGGCAGATGAAAAACCTGAAGGCCAGCTACAAGCTGACCCAGCCGACGCTGGAAGCGCCGCTGGCGAAAAATCAGGTGGTCGGCACCATCGATTTCCAACTGGACGGCAAGACCATCGAACAGCACCCGCTGGTGGTGATGCAAGAGGTGAAAGAGGGCAACTTCTTCAGCCGCATCTGGGATATGGTGATGATGAAGCTGAGCCAGTGGTTTGGCGGGATCTTTGGCTGAATATTCTGTTCAGCCTCATCTAATGATAAGGGCGCCATTCGGCGCCCTTGGTTTATCAGTTGCAGGCCACGACCTTGATCGCCAGCCCACCTTGTGAGGTTTCGCGGTATTTGGCGTTCATGTCTTTGCCGGTTTCGTACATGGTTTCGATCACCTTATCCAGACAAACTCGCGGTTCGCTGGTGCGGCGCATCGCCATGCGTGCGGCGTTGACCGCCTTGACGGCGGAAATGGCGTTGCGTTCGATGCAGGGCACCTGAACCTGGCCGGCGAGCGGATCGCAGGTCAGCCCCAAATGGTGCTCCATGGCGATCTCCGCCGCGATGCACACCTGCGCCGGGCTGCCGCCCAGCAGCTCGGTCAACCCGGCCGCCGCCATCGAACAGGCTACGCCCACTTCCCCCTGACAACCCACTTCGGCACCGGAGATCGAGGCGTTCATCTTGTACAGCGCGCCAATCACCCCGGACGCCAGGAAGTAGCGGGTGTAGGAGTTGGCGTTTACCGGACGGATGAACTTGTCGTAGTAAGCCAACACCGCAGGGATGATGCCGCAGGCGCCGTTGGTCGGCGCGGTGACCACGCGGCCACCGGCGGCGTTCTCTTCGTTGACCGCCAGCGCGAACATGTTGATCCAATCGACCACGTTCATCGGGTCGATATTGTTCTTGTCGCCGGTCACCAGAATGCGGCGCAGCGCGGCGGCGCGGCGCGGCACTTTCATCGGGCCGGGCAGCAAGCCTTCGGTGTTGATGCCGCGTTCGATACCGGCGCTCATCACCTGCCAGACGTCGGCGAAGTGCGCGTCGATATCCGCCTTGCTGCGCAGCGCCAGCTCGTTCTGCATCACCAGGCCGGACAACGACAGCCCGGTGTCTTTGCAATGCTGCTGCAGATCGTGCGCCGATTTGAACGGGTAGGGCACCGGCGTGGCGCCCTCGGCGGATTGGCCGAAGTGCTCTTCGTCGACGATGAAACCGCCACCGATCGAGTAATAGGTTTTGCTGTGCAGCAGGCGCTCACCGGCGAAGGCGCGGATACGCATGCCGTTTTCGTGCAGTGGCAGGTTGTCGCTGTGGAAGTTCATGCCGCCGTGCAGCGGGAAATCCACCTCGTGATGGCCGTTGGCCAGCGGCAGGCGGCCGCGCTGTTCGACGTCGCGGATAAAGCCCGGAATGCTGTCGATGTCCACGTCGTGCGGCAGGTTGCCGGCCAGGCCCATGATGATGGCGATATCGGTGTGGTGACCTTTACCGGTCAACGACAGCGAACCGTACACGTCGACCACCACGCGGGTGGTGTCCTGCAGCTGCTGGTGGGCGATCAGATCGTCGACGAACTGTTTGCCGGCTTTCATCGGGCCAACGGTGTGGGAGCTGGATGGGCCGATGCCAATCTTGAAAATATCGAAAACGCTGACCATGGTCTCGCCTCCTTCTTCAGGTTTCAGGCGGTGAATACGGGAAATGGGGGAGTGCGGGAGGGCCGGCGCGCAGCGGCGCCGGCCGGACGTGATTAGCCGAGCAGGCTGAACACGATAGCAGAGATGGCAATCAGACCCATCACAACCACGAACACATTGCTGATGTGGCCGCTGTACTTACGCATGGCAGGTACTTTACGGATGGCATACATCGGCATCAGGAACAGCAGCATGGCGATGATTGGGCCACCCAGGGTTTCGATCATGCCCAGGATGCTTGGGTTCAGGGTGGCGACGATCCAGGTGGTCACCAGCATGAAGATAGCGGTCATGCGGTTCAGCTTGGCGGTGCTGACGGTTTTGCCGCGGCTCTTCATCGACTTGGCAACCAGGCCGTTGAAGCCTTCACGTGCGCCCAGGTAGTGGCCCAGGAACGATTTGGTGATGGCGACGAAGGCGATAACCGGCGCGATGTACGCGATCATCGGGTTGTTAAAGTGGTTAGCCAGGTAAGACAGAATCGAGATGTTCTGCGCCTTGGCTTCCGCCAGGTTTTCCGGCGTCAGGCTCAGCACGCAGCTGAACACGAAGAACATCACGGTCAGCACCATCATGATGTGTGCATAAGCCAGAATGCGGGAGCATTTCTTCTCGGCGTCTGCGCCGTACTCTTCGCGTTTGGCGACGGCGAAGGCGGAGATGATCGGCGAGTGGTTGAAGGAGAAAACCATTACCGGGATCGCCAGCCACAGGGTCATGATCAGGCCGTGGCCCATGCCGGTACCGCTGCCGGACAGCGACACGTTTTCGAAGATGGCGCCGGTCCAGTTAGGGATCAGATACACCGCCAGCAGCATCAGCACCGCGACGAACGGGAAGACCAGGATGCTCATGGTTTTCACGATGGCCTGCTCACCGAAGCGCACGATGGTCATCAGGCCGACGATCAGGATCAGCGACAGGATGGCGCGCGGTGGCGACGTCATGCCCAACTGGTGGGTAATGAAGCTGTCGACGGTGTTGGTGATCGCCACGCTGTAAACCAGCAGAATCGGGTAGATGGCGAAGAAGTACAGCAGAGTAATCAGCTTACCGGCGGTGATGCCGAAGTGCTCTTCTACCACGGCGGTGATGTCTTCACCGGGATTTTTGCCGGACAGAACGAAACGGCACAGGCCGCGGTGGGCAAAGAAGGTCATCGGGAAAGCGATGATGGCCATGATGATCAGAGGAATCAAACCGCCGATGCCGGCGTTGATTGGCAAGAACAGGACGCCTGCGCCGATGGCGGTGCCGTACAGGCCCAACATCCACATGGTATCCGTTTTACGCCAGGTACTGCTGGAGCCCGAGGCCGCAGAGGCAATTGTGCCGGTCTGTGTAGTGTCCATAAATATCTCCGAAGTGAACACGAATTTAAAATTAAAAGGCAAAACTTAAGGTTAAACCGTCAAACGTCTTATTCAGGCAACGCTTGCGGTAAGAATCAGGTGTTGCTTGCGGGGATGTTTTGGCGTCCCCCTGGTTGTTTATTGCGTTCATTACCAAGGCACAGCGCCGGGTAATTCACTAAAGACTTTTCACCATCATGGGCGATAAAAGTCGTTACCGCTGCCGACAGGTCTTTGCCTGTCGATTTTTGTTGGCGGCAAGATAACGATTTACAGTAGAAACAACCGTGATCCTGCTCTCAAATGCGCAATATGTGCAGTTATCCGCTTTTTTATCGATTTTTCGCGCATTTGTTGCACATTTGTGTAAGATTTTGTGCTGAGAACGCTCTCATAAAGATTTCTGCGATTATGCGGTTTGTACAATAATTGGCCGGATAAAGCGCTGTGCTCAGCAGCAAGCCGAGCAATATATTTTATGCGTGGTTTTGGATCTAGCGAAAAACCCGGATTAAGCAGTTTTAGTGACGTAGATCACATTGTATTTTTAAGTAAAATTCAATTCATCTGTTTGTTTTTAATGGTTTTTAATTAAAAACACCGCTAATAACGAAGGGAAATTACTTACGTGGTTAGCGGATAAAAATGCGTAACCATTCATCATATAAATAACAGATAACTAACAGGTATTGGCGAGATTTGCTGCAATCGCTTAAACCGCCGTTTATTTAAACATCCCGGCCTTTGGCGTGATTTATCATATAAAAGCCATAAATAGTCGTTAATTCACCCAACCGACAGCGTGTTTAGCCTGCGAGAAAATAATCACTCGGGTGACCTGTTGCATTTTATTAACCTGATGTTGCGTGCGGATAAGCGAAAAACGCGAATCGATTGCGCATTATTTGTTCATTTTCGGGCGGGGAAAGAAGGGGATTGCAGCGGTGCGCCGCCGGTTTCGACGGCGCAGAAGGCGGATTAATAGCGGGTAGCGATGGCGTTGTCGTTGAAGAACGCCATGAAGTCGGCGTCCGGCTGGCGGTCGCTGATCACCCGATCGAACTGCGTCAGGGGGCCGATGCAGGCCGGTTTGGTTTTGCCGAACTTGCTGTGGTCTGCCACCAGGATCTTTTGCTGCGCCATCGCCATGGCGCGATGCTTCATCTCCAGCTCGTCGAAGTTGAAGCAGGTGGCGCCGTGCTGCAGGCTGAGGCCGGCGGCGGAGATAAAGGCGATGTTCGGGCAGATGTGATCGAGCTCGTTACGGCCGCTGACGCTGGAAAAGATGTAGTTGTTCGGCTTGAACTCACCGCCGCACAGGACCACCTTGCAGTTCGGTTTGTCCTGCAGCGCCAGGAAGGTGTTCAGCGAATGACAGACAGCGGTGAAGGTCAGCTCGTCGGCGATGGCGTCGATGATCGCCGGGGTAGTGGTGCCGCAGTCGAAAAACACCGTGTCGTTTTCATTGATCAAGGGGGCCGCCAGCAGGCCGATGCGCCGTTTCTCCATCACCTGCTTGGCTTTTTGATCGGAAACGAAGTAGTTGGTCACGCCGTTGCTGCGCGGATCGGTCACCACATAGCCGCCGAGCAGTACCACCGCCGCCGGTTCGGCGCTCAGATCGCGGCGAATGGTCATCTCCGAGACCCCCAGCAGCGCGGCGGCTTCTTTCAGGTGGATCTTGTCAGCGCGTTTTAACGCCTGAACTAGCCGGTTGATACGTTCTTCGCGCCGCGTTTCCATAGGTCCGTCTTCCCACAGGTAGTAGAGGTAAAAGGGCGTGCCGGCGTGTCCGGCGCTAAACACAACAATGCGGGGCAATATCGGGCCGCCTTGGCCGCCCGTATTGTCCCGCATCGGAGTGGATTGGCTGTGCCCGTCAGGGCATGCCGACGATCAGTAGCTGCCCGCCGCCGGCTGAGCGCCGGAAACGATGGCGACGCCGGAGCTGGTGCCGATACGCGTGGCGCCGGCGTTGATCATCTTCTCGGCGGTGGCGCGATCGCGCACGGCGCCGGAAGCTTTCACGCCCATTTCGCTGCCCACGGTCTCGCGCATCAGTTTGACGTGCTCTTCCCGAGCGCCGCCGGTGCTGAAGCCGGTGGAGGTTTTCACGAAGGCCACATCGAGTTCGCGACACATTTCACAAACCTGGACGATCTGTGCATCGCTGAGCAGGCAGGTTTCCAATATTACCTTCAACGGGATCGCCGCGCAAACCTCGCGCACGGCGGCGATGTCGGCTTTCACTTCGTCCAGCAGGCCGCTTTTCAACCAGCCGACGTTGATCACCATATCGATCTCTTGCGCGCCGGCGGCGATTGCCGCTTTGGCTTCAAAGGCTTTGGCGACGGTCAGGCCGGCGCCCAGCGGGAAACCGATCACCGAGCAGACTTTCACGGTGCTTTCTTGCAGCAGCTGGGCTGCCAGCGGCACGTAGCCGGAGTTGACGCATACCGCATAGAAGTTGTGCTGCTGCGCTTCTTCGCACAGTTTGGCGATCTGCAGTTCGGTGGCGTCCATCGCCAGCAGGGTGTGGTCAACATAGCTGGCGTAATCGATGGTTTCGGTGGTCATCGCGATTCCTTAGTGAGGTTAAGACAGTAAGCGGGATGGGTAATGTGAGAATAATAACATTTAGATGCCGATAAACCTAGTGATGTTTAAAAAATGTCGATTCGATCGTCGCTATCAGGCTGTTATAGGTATAACTTAAAGGCGTTTCATTTGTTATTTAAATAACATTTCAGGGCTCGCGGCCTGCGCGGGCGCAACGTCGAGGGAAAAAAGATGAAGATCAACATCGATCTGGCTCCTGAAGCTTTCGGGGCGCATCGGCAGGAACTGTTCCGCAATGCGGATTTCGCGGTGAGCACGCATCGCTGCACAGAACGCGGGCCGATGCTGACGTTGGCAAATCATCGTGGCGCACTGACGGTTTTGCCGTATCAGGGCCTCGCGATCTGGGACGCCGAGTTTGACGGTTATTCGCTGAAGTCGGGCCGCCGCAGCGTAAAGGGCGCCGGAAGAAAGCGCGCTGGCGATGCCGCGTTCTGTCCTGCCTGGCCGAATCAGGACGGTGAGCCGCTGCAGATGCAACGCGTGTGGCTCCAACTGGCGGGCGATGAGCTGTCGTTGCACGGCGAGGGGGAGCGGGCGGGGGGGCGTTGGCGCATCGGCCCGGCGCTGCGTCTGGCGGCGCAGAGCGCGCAGTTCGCCATTGAGATGCAGGTCACCAACCTGGCCGAGCGGCCGCAGCCGCTGCAGTATGTGTGCCGCCTCAATTACGATTGCATTCCCGATGCGGTATTCCGCCAGAATCTGCCGGCGCCGGCGCTGTTGGGGGATGCGCTCGGGCGGGAGCTGCTGTGCTCCGACGATCTGTCGCGCTACGTGGATCAGGCCGAGTTCTTTATGCTGGCGCCGCAAGGCCGGCGCTATGTGACGCGCTTCGCCACCGGGCAATTCAACTATGGTCTTCGACGCATCGCCGTTCAGGGCAACCGGCGGCTGCTGGCTTTTATCCAGCCGGCGAACTGTCGCCCGAATGCGCCGGAAGGAGAGGCAGAGGTGATGCTGGGAGCGGGAAAAACGCGGGCGTTTTGCGTGACCACCGGCGTGGTGTGAAATAACGGGGCGGTAACGCCCCGGTCATGTTGTGCGGTTACTCTTTCACCCAGCCACGGCGAATGGCGAAGGCGAACAGGAAACGATACAGGCGCGACAGCTTGTCGGCGATGGCATCGCCGAACAGATTCCACACCAGCTGGGCGAACAGGCAGCCGACCAGGCCGAGCAGGAAACCGCCGACCATATCCAGCGGCCAGTGCACGCCGAGGTAAACGCGTGACCAGGCGATGCCGACGGCGACGATCATCAGCAGCACGCCGGACCAGACCCGGTGCCAGAACAGGAACGCCAGCGCAAAGGTAAAGATGGCGGTGCCGTGATCGCTCGGGAACGAGCTGTCCGGCGCATGTGCCAGGAAGGTATAGCCAACGCCGGCGACGAACGGGCGCTCATGCGGCAGCAGCGCGCCGATGGTGGCGGCGGCGAGCATGGCGAACAGCAGCGCGATAGTGGTTTTCGCCACCACCTGGCGCTGCGATGCCAGCTGGCTTTGCGGCCCCCACAGCCACAGGCCGACGATCAGCAGCGGCACGATGATGATCAGATCGCGCGCCAAAAAGGTGGCGAAATCGATCATCCACTCGGGAGACGCCGGGGTCGCATTGATCCAGGCGAAAAGAAAATGGTTCAACTGTTCCATAACCGTTACCTCGTCTTGCGGCGCCAATAGCCGCTAACCGTCCAATAAATAGCCAACTGGCTTAACCAAACCCACCAACCCGCCCACAGGTTATGGGTAAGAAAATGGGCGCCGCGCATGATCTGGCCAAAGCCCATCACCATGCCGAGCGCAATGCCGCCGCACCAGCACCACCAGGCCAGGCGCGGACGCTGCGGATAAAACAGGAAAAACAACGCCATGACCGCGAAACCGCTCGAGGCGTGCCCGCCGGGGAAGCAGCGGCCGGGGCCCGGCAGCGCCGGTACCGCGCCGAACAGCGGGAAGGACATCGCCTTGCCGCCGTACTCGATCAGATCCCACGGGCAGGAGTGCGCGCTGGTGGCCTTGAGAATGCCTACCACCAACGGGCCGATCCCGATCAACAGCATGGTCACGATCAGGCGCGCGCTGCGGCGATAGATGCCCCAAAACAGCGTCAGTACCGCCCCGACGATCACTATTTGCTTCAGCAGGCGGTGGTTGATCAGATCCAGCCAATAATTGTTTTGCCACGGGAAATGCCCGCTGGCGGGATCGTACCAAGAGTTGCTGATCGCCCAGTCCAGCTGTTCGTTGCGGGAGAGCCACAGGAATACCAGGCCGCTGATCAGCAGGCCAAAAACCTGCCAACGGTAAAAGGATGCCGGCAGGGAGTAAAGGGCGGTTGTCTTAATTTGCGGTGTCGTTGAGGATTGATTTAATGACGATTCTGGATTCACGCGCAGGCTCGGTGACAGGATTGAATAACGCCACTGTAATAATTCTGTCTTAAGAAAACCTTAGTCCACCGGTAAGAAAACCCTGTCCGACGCTACCGCCTTCGGCTAAGGTAATCGTTTGCTTTTTTTCGGGATGAGAGGGTGATGATGAAGAATAAAGCGCGTGTCTTACTGTTGGCGGCCGCCGGTGCGGCCTTTTCTCCGCTGTGCTTTGGCCAACCGGCGGCCGCTGGGCCTATCGTGGTGCAGGGCGCCATGCCGGTGGAGGCGGAACGTTTCGCCCAGCGGTTGGTGAACCCGCGCGAGGAGCAGATCGGTGGCTGGCGCTTTTGGCACGGCACCGTAGACGGCTACCCGGTGGTGGTGTCGGAGACGCTGAAGGGCATGTCCAACGCTGCGGCGGCCACGGCGATTGCCGCCACGCAGTTTCACCCGGTGGCGATCATTAACCAGGGTACCGCCGGCGGCCATGACCCGGCACTGAAAGTGTATGACATCGTGCTGGGCAAATATTCGGTCAATCTCGGCGCGTTCAAAACGCCGGCCAAGGCGTTGGGGGAAGGCAGCGACTCGCGGCAGTGGCAGCCGATGGATCTGTTGGCTTCCAAGGGCAGCGCCGGCGAGGACAAAAAGGCGCACAGCCTGCGTCAGTTTCCCGCCGACCCCAACCTGCTGGCGATTGCGCAAAGCGTTAAGAGCGATTACCGACAGGGCAAGGTCGTGGAAGGGGTGATCGGCTCGGCCGACGTGTGGAACAGCGAGCTGGACCGTATTCGTTATTTCCACGACCGCTACCGGACGTCGGTCGAAGAGATGGAGACCGCCTCCGCCGCGCAGATCGCCGCCGAATTCAAGGTGCCGTTTGTCGGCATTCGCGTGTTGTCCAACAACATCACCAACCAAGGCAAGTACGATCCGCAAACCGGGCTGGCATGCCAGGATTATGTCTATCAGGTGGTGAAGGCCTATATCGCTAACCTGAAGAAACACTGAGTCATTGCTCCGGTTAATTGACGATATTAGGCGATTGTCACTACTGATAGCCTATTGTAAAGAAGATTAAACCTGTGGCGAGCTTGGCGGTAGTGTATTAGTTTATAGGCGGATTATTTGACAAAGTGTAGGGATAAAACATGAACAAGGCATCCGTTGTATTTTCCGGCCTGCTGATGGCCGTTTCCGCCGGCGCCATGGCGGCTACCTCTGGCGATGATGCGGATATCAGCAAACAGCCGCTGGAAAAGGTCGCGCCTTACCCGAAAGCCGAGAAGGGCATGAATCGCCAGGTGATCTACCTGCCGAAGCAAGAGCATGAAGAGAACTACAAGGTGGAACTGCTGATCGGCAAGGTGCTGGAAGTGGACTGCAACCGCCACATGATCGGCGGTACGCTGGAGACTAAAACCCTCTCCGGTTGGGGCTATGATTACCTGGTGCTGGAGAAGCTGTCCGAACCAGCCTCGACCATGATGGCCTGCCCGGACAACACCAAGACCAAGCAATTCATCGCCGCTAATCTGGGCGACGCCGCGATGCAGCGCTACAACAGCCGCCTGCCGATCGTGGTGTATGCGCCGAAAGACGCGGAAGTAAAATACCGCATCTGGAAAGCCGAAGATACCGTAAGCCAGGCCGAGCAGAAGTAATCGCCGCCTGATGCCACTCCGCTTGCCCTGCGCGGCAGGCGGAGACTTTTCCCCGTTACGCCTTCCCTTCGCTCGCCAACACCGCCCGTTCGGTTTCTTCGCCCATGGCGACCAGCCAGGCCAATACCGTTGAGAATATCGCATCGTCCTGGCCGTCGGCCTGGGTCATCAGCACATAATCCGTCCCGTCAGGCGCAAAGCCATATGGCGCCACCAGCGCGCCGTTGACGATATCATCCGCCACCAGCGCCAACGGGCCGATGCCGATACCGGCACCGGCGACCGCCGCCTGCAGGCTGAGATAGAAATGTTCGAAACGCAGCTCGTTGCCCGGCCGGATCTCGATGCCGCTGTGGGCGCACCAGTCGCGCCAGGCGTGCGGGCGCGTCTCGGTGTGGAGCAGGGTGCCGCGCAGTTCACGCCCCGTCGCGGCATGTTCCCGGCGGCAAACCGGGCCGACCCGTTCTTTGAGGAACGGGCGGGCGACCACGTCGTCGGCGATCGGGAAATCGTTGCGGCGAATCGCCAGATCGATGCCTTCACGCGAGAAGGCGACGGCGCCGCCGGCGGAGACCAGCTGCAAATCGCGTTCTTTCCCCACCGCCTGCTGCAAACCGGCCAGACGCGGGATCAGCCAGCGGATCAGAAAGGTCGGCTCGCAGGAGATCACCAACGGGCGATTCTGATGATGCCGACAGGCGCGGTCGATCGCCGACTGCAGGTTGTCCAGCCCCCGGCCGATCTCGCTCGCCAGCTCTTGCGCCTGCGGCGTCGGATGCACCATGCGGCTGGTGCGTTGAAACAGCGCGAATCCCAGGGTCTGCTCGAATTCGCGCACCGCGCGGCTGACGGCGCCGTCGGTGACGTTGAGAGATTTGGCGGCTTTCGACACGCTGCCGTACCGCACCGTAGCTTCGAAAGCTCGCAATACCGCCAGGTTAGGCAATCTTCGTTGACGCACTGCACCCCCTTTTGATTGAGTTTTTTTCAATCATCGATACTACGCAAATCGTTTTTTATTGCCAGCCAAATCAGCCAAAGTGTGCATCACTTTCCACTTACGGGTAACTGCGATGATTGCCATTCTCGCCGATGATCTTACCAGCGCGCTCGACGGTGCGGCTCCGTTCGCCGCACGCGGACTGAATGCCTGCGTCATGCTGCGCCTGCCCGATGCCGCGTTGCAGGGCGCTGAGATCGTCGCCTTCGATTTAGATTCCCGCTTCGTTTCGCCGGAGCAGGCGGAGCAGCGTTTTCGTCATGCCGCCGCCTGCGTGAAGCGGGCGCGCCTCATCTACAAAACGGTGGATTCCACGCTGCGCGGCAATCTGGGGCCGGAAACGCGCGGGGCGCTGACGGGCAGCGGGCGCCGTCTCGCCATCGTCGCGCCGGCCTTCCCGGATGCCGGCCGCACCACGGTGGATGGCCGGCAATACGTCGACGGCGTCGCGCTGGAGCAGACCGCCTTTGCGCGCGATCCGAAGAACCCGATCGTCACCGGCTACGTCATGGAGCGCATGGCGGGGCTGGAGCAGACGCGCTTTCAGGTATTCGACGCCGCAGACAACGGCGAGTTGGATGAGGTCGTGAGGCGGATCGGCATTGCCGAACCGGTGGTGTGGGTGGGATCGCCGGGCCTGGCGGCGGCGCTGTCGCGTGCGTTGTCCCCCGGGGATAACGCGCCGCCCGCTCAACCACCGCTGAGAGCCCGCAAGGTGCTGGTGGCGATTGGCAGCCTGCATCCGGCGAATGCCGCCCAGCTGGCAAGCCTGCGGCAGGCGGGCGCGGTTCTGGTCACGCTGCCTGAAGCGGCCGATCCCGAGGCGGTAGCGCAAGAGGTGCGCGCGGCGTTTGCGCGTGCCGATGTGGTTTGCCTGATATCGCCCCGGGCGCGAGCGGCCGTGGCGGATCATGCCGCTGCGCTGGGCGCGGTCGTCAGCCGTTGCACGGAAGCTTTCGACGGGTTGGTGGCGACCGGCGGGGATACCGCGCGGCGCATCGTCGACGCTATGGCGGCCGGCTCATTGACGCTGTTCGGTGAGGTGGAACCCGGCGTGCCTTTCGGGTTGTTGAATCTGCCGGGCCGCAGGCTGCCGTTCGCCACCAAGGCGGGCGGTTTTGGCCGGGCTGCCACGTTGTTGAACTGCGTAACCCGGTTGCGCGCTGACCGAGAAGGAGAAGAACGATGACCCTTTCCACTTTGCCGCTGGCGATAACCATGGGCGATCCCGCCGGCATCGGGCCGGAGATCATTGCCAAACTGGCGGCCACAGAGCGGTTGAGCACGCCTTATGTGGTGATTGGCGATGCCGGTGCCCTGGCGCGCGCGGCGGCCAGTCTGGGGCTGACGCTGCCTATCCGCGAGCTGCCCGCCTCGCTGGCGGGATGGGACGAAGCCTGGCGGCGGGGGGAGACCGCCGTCTATTCCGCCGGCGTTGCGCTGCCGGCGGACTTGCCTCTCGGCAGGCTCGATAAGCGCGCGGGCGCGGCGTCTTATGCCTGGGTGGTTGCCGCCATCGATCTGGCGTTGGCGGGGCGCATCGCCGGCATCGTCACCGCACCGCTGAACAAGGAAGCGATGCGCCTGGCGGGGATCGATTATCCGGGGCACACCGAGATCCTGGCGGCGCGCTCGGGCACCCAGGACTTCGCCATGATGCTGGCCAACGACGAGCTGCGGGTGATCCTGGTTTCCATTCACGTTTCGCTGCGGGACGCCATCGACGCGGCGACCGTGGAAAACGAGCTGCGCGCGTTTCATCTGGCGCAAACGGCCTGTCGGGCGCTGGGCATAGCGAAACCGCGCATTGCGGTGGCCGGCCTGAATCCGCACGCCGGGGAGAATGGCCTGTTCGGCCGCGAAGATCTTGATGTCATCGTGCCCGCCATCGCCCTGGCGCGGGAACAGGGGTTGGACGTCAGCGGCCCCTGGCCGGGCGATACCGTTTTCATGCGTGCCCGGCGCGGGGAGTTCGACATTGTGGTCGCCCAATATCACGACCAGGGCCTGATCCCGGTGAAATATCTCGGGGTGGATCACGGCGTTAACGTCACCGTCGGCCTGCCGTTTATCCGCACCTCGGTCGACCACGGTACGGCGTTCGATATCGCGGGCAGCGGACGGGCGGAACACGCCAGCCTGCTGTACGCCTTCCGGCAGGCGGAAAAAATGCTGCGCGCCCAATAACTCACATCACCTGAAGACAATGACAATAAGGAAACACCATGCACACACCCGAGTTTATTTTCATGCTGACGCGCAACGACAGTACGGTGCCCGATGCGCAAGCGCGGCTACCAGAAGTGCTGGCTGCCGGCGTGAAGCATATCGGCTTTAAGGATATTGGTCTGCCGCTGGATCAACTCAAACTGTTGGCGCGGGCAATTCACGCCGGCGGCGCCACCGCTTATCTGGAAGTGGTTAGCCTGGATGAGGACAGCGAGATGAATTCGGCGCGCGCGGCGCTGGCGTTGGGCGTTGATGTATTGATGGGGGGAACGCGGCCGGAAAGCGTGCTGCCGATCATTCGTCAGTCTGGCCTGCGCTACTATCCGTTCGCCGGCCGCATCAGCGGCCACCCCAGCGTGCTGGAAGGTGACATTGACGATATTGTCGCCAGCGCCCGCCAGCGCGCCGCTTTACCGGGCGTGACAGGGCTGGATCTGCTGGCCTACCGCTTCGCCGGTGACGTGCCGACATTGATTCGTCGGGTGTGCGATGCGGTCGACAAACCGGTTTATATCGCCGGGTCCATCGACCGGGAAGATCGCATCGCCGCCGTGGTGACGGGCAATGCGGTTGGCTTCACCGTCGGTACCGCGGCGCTGGACGGCGTGTTTCCCGCCGACAAGCCGGGGCTGACGGCGCAAATCAACGCCGTGAAATGCCTGATTGGCAATGTGATCCGCAAACTGTAACGCGTCTCCATCCGGTTCTTTCCACGGCGATGGGATGGTTATCTCATTCGTTGAAGAGTTAATTTGCATGGCTTCTCTTTTTTAATGCTCTTGCGAGCAGGCACGCCCTTGGGCGCTCGCCGACGTTTACCCGGCAAAATAGCGTAATTGCCGCCAGGTTCAATATATAGAGGGAGTGAAAAATGAGTAAAGGGTTAGGGAGTGCCGTTGTGGCGCTGAGCCTGTTGTTAACCGGCTGCGATACTTTCAGCCTGCTGCGCGATCAAAAGATCGCCGACGCCTTTCACGTCGGCGCCGACAAGCGCTCGGTCAGCCGGGATTTCGGCGCGCCGATCGCCACTCGGCCGACGCTGAACGGCCAGGGCGTGTGCCACGACTACAACCACCGCTTGCCGAACGGCACCGTGACGCCGTTCTACGTCGGCTTCAGAAACAGCGACGGCAAAGTGGTGGCCTTTGGCCCCACCACCTGCGGGGAAGCGCAGGCCAACGGCAACCTGAACAGTGATGAACCTATCAAACAGCGGTTCTAGACGGGCATTGCTGCGCCGGCCTGGGGCCGGCGCAGCAAAAGCAGCCCAGCAACGTCGGGTGTGCCATTTTTCTTTTTCTCTATATCCCTTCTGATTTTCCGCCAGGCTTTTATCTGAGATTTATTTTCCTATGGCGTTTGCCAGACGCCGCTGCCGAAAAACGCCATGCATGGATTTCCTCCACCGAGCGTTACGGTGTGAACAGCAAGACAACAAAGCAATCTTTGCTGAATTATGCTAGTTTTTCGAACATTCACGGACATGCAGTGACTTGCAAGATAAGGATATCCAATGCGTTATCGTTCGCTAAATCTCGGCGAGGTGACAAGGAAAGGGGCCGGAACGCCGCCCCAGGGAAGCGACGTATGGGCTGGTGCCGTATGAAGCTGCTCTCTCTTTTCTGAACACACGGCGCCGGAAAGTTTCTCCCGGATACTCACCCCGACACAAGCGTGCCATGAGCTGGAACGGCATTATCTGTTCGGCGGCGCAGCCGGCATATCGATAAGCAGCCGGTATTCCATAACCCGTAATACTCAATCCGGTATTGGCGTCACCGGTTATCGTGAGGACGCGGCTGTGAAGCGCAGCGTGTTCGATGATCTCAATCGGGGCGGTTTGCTGGCGATTGATGAGGGAATGGGCGCCTGGACGCCGACCAAATACGCGTTTTACATCGACGCGGAAGGCCGATTACAGCGCTATCCCGGTAGCTCTCTTCCTGCCTTTTATCCTACTGGGCGCGTGATCGCCCGCTATGAAGAAATGGTCAACCGCTATGCTCATCGGGCAAAACCGACGGTGCTGCCGGCGAGGCAGAATACGACCCGGAATCCCCCTCTGCAGCAAGCCATCGCTACCGCAGTGGCGACCGTTGCCGCCACGGTGCAGGCCATCCGTCCGATGACCAAGGCGGAACGCTGGCAAGAACGCCAGTACCTGATAGGGCGAGGCAACCGCAGCATTTACCCGGATGCGCGCATGGCGGCACAGCGATTGGCGGAGAACAACGTCGCGGTCGAAAAGGCGAAGCTGGCTGAGAATGTTTACAAGACCACTAATCCGCTCAAGGACACGATAGACATCCCTGAAGGCTGGAAGGACATCAGTAACAATGATGGGGCGCTGGGCCGGCTTGGTTTGAGCAGTAACATGCTTTATGACAAACCAATGAATCCTGACTTTTTAGCCCGAGTTTATCAGCCAGACGAAAGTGTCTTTGGTAAGGCGATGAATCCGACGTTGGTGTTCCGTGGATCGCGTGCGCCCGAGTTCCCGGAGGGAATAAGCAAGGCTGCCCAGAAAGCGTTACTGAATGGCGATTTGTCAGGCATTAAAAACCTGAGTGACTGGTCAAACAACGGTGCTCAGGGAATAGGGCTTAATTCTGAATACTACAAAAAAGCGGTTGGTATTGGCGATAAAATTTCAAAGGTATCCAATATCGACGTTGCAGGTCACTCATTAGGCGGTGGCATGGCGTCTGCTGCCTCCATGGCCAGCGGCAAGCCGGCTTGGACGTTTAATGCCGCTGGATTGCATGCGGGAACCGTAGAAAAATACGGCGGTTCGATTATAGGCAGTACCGATAATATTCAGGCGTATCGCGTGAAAGGGGAGCTGTTGACCAAGCTGCAGGAGGTTGATTTGTGGGAGGATGCTAAAGACCTCAAATTTTATCCGCCCGCAGTGGTGGCGAAAGAACGGTTGTCCATGTTGGCGCCTGACGCCGTGGGAGTAAAACACACGCTTTCCGGTGGAACAGGTTCACTGCTGGATAAGCACGGTATAGACCAGGCGATACAGTGCATTGAAAATGAAAAAGACGATGACATTGCCACAATCAAGGGAAGAATATGAAAAAGCTTATTCTCATTATCACGATGGTAGTGTCTACGCTCATCATGCAAGGGTGCAAACAAGGTATGGATTTACAACCGCAGGATTATTTTGACGGTCAGCAATTGGACATTGCCAAAGCCATCTATGATGGTGATAGGCCGCAGTTGGATAAACTGTTGTCATCAGTAAACAAAGAGATCTTAAATCGTCCAGCTAAGGAAGAAATGACCTTATTGTTCTGGGCAATAAACAATGCCATCTATGATAAAACCACACCTGAAAGGCTGAAAATTATCACTGATTTGGTAAAAGCCGGCGCAGATCCTTTACAGCCTCAACCCAACACGCCAGGTAGCCCCGCTGAGTTTGTTATGAAGGCGGATAAAGGCATCTGGATACAGGCTATGTTAGAGGGCGGACTTTCTCCAAATGTTAGGGATAAGGTTCATAATCAACCCATTATATTTAATAGCATCTTTGCAAAAAACACAGAAACATTAGAGGTCATGTTGGAGCATGGTGCTGATATAAATATAAGAAATTCACTGGGTGATACGTTACTCATCGATGCTTTAGACTATCACTCCTATGACCACGTCATTCTTCTATTAGAAAAAGGCGCCGATAGCGATATAAGAGGCAACTCGGGTTGGACGATGGGCAATCAGCTGCAACGGCTGATTAATAGGAGTCAGGACGGCAGTGAGGCGAAAGAGTCTCTTGAACGCATCAGAGACGAGCTAATTAAGCGTGGCGGGAAATGGCCGCCTGCTCCTGTCAGTAAATAAGCCGTTCTCAGTATCCCAAGGGTGCAGAGGGATACTGAGACGGTAATAAAGCAAAGTTGGGCCGTGGTTATGTTAAAAATGGAGATGGCATGAGGCACAGCGCTCTTATCATTATCATGTTGCTGTCGATGCTCATGATGCAGGGATGCGAACAAGGTAGGGATCTACAGCCACAGGATTACTTTGAAGGAAAGCAGCTGGACATCGCCAACATCATCTACGAGGGTGACAGGCAAAAGCTGGATAAGGTTTTACCGACGGTAAGCAAAGAAACGTTAAATCGGCCGGCCAAGGCGGAGATGACGTTGCTATTCTGGGCGATAAATAACGCTATCTTTGACAAGAACACGCCAGAGCGGCTCAAGATCATTACAGATTTGGTCAAGGCGGGGGCAGATCCATTACAACCTCAACCTAACACGCCAGGTAGCCCCGCTGAGTTTGTTATGAAGGCGGACAAAGGCGTCTGGATACAGGCCATGCTGGAAGGTGGCCTTTCTCCAAACGCCAGAGATAAGATTCATAATCAACCTATTATTTTTGAAAGTTTTGAAGCGAAGAATACCGAAACATTAAAGGTGCTGATTGCGTACAAAGCTGATGTTAATATCAAAGGGGCTATGAACAGAACGCCATTAATTAATGCGTTGTATAATAGTTGCCCAGAACACATTGAGGTTCTTTTGGCTCATGGCGCTAACCCCTTAGCCAAAGATGATTTTAATGACAGCTTCCTCTCTCTGATTTCTGCGGAAATAGCCAAAGGGGATAAGAGCAATGCGTACATAAAAAAGCTAATTAAAATTAAAGAAAAAATCAAACAGGTGGATTAGATAGCCTCGACTTTCATGGGGGACAATGCTGGCACTTCCCCCAGTGCAGTACCAGGACGTGATGACATACAGGAAGATGATGGGATGTGCCACCAAAGAGCACTCAGCCGGTGGTGACGAGAGTGGTGCTGTTAAGTATCGTTTGTGACGCCATCTATTTGAACAGCGGCGCCGCCAAAAACCGGTTTGACTGCAAGCACCTGAACAAAGGCGGTGCGGCGGGCTATATCGCCAAATACATTGCAAAAAACATCGACGGCTACGCGCTGGACGGCGAACGCGATCATGAAACCGGCGAGCTGTTGACTGATACGGCCGCCGCCGTCACAGCGTGGGCGTCAACGTGGCGAATCCCTCAATTCCACTTTATCGGCCTACCGTCGCGCGGCGCATGGCGCGAGTGCCGCAAGATCCGCTCTGTCAGTCTGGCCGATGAGTTTGACGAAACCGTTGAGGCGGTGCGCGCTGCTGCTGATGCAGGTGATTTTGCCGCTTACATTCTGGCACAGGGTGGCCCTAACGTTGCCCGTGACGATCAGACTGTGCGTGTTGTAGCCCGCCGGGTTGCCGACGAGCGCAACGCCTATGACGAAGAAGTGCAGAAAAATTGCGGGGATTTTTGCCCCGCACATCGGCGCCGATCGCGTTTATGAAACCCGCACCACGCAATGGCGCATCGTCGCTAAAGCCGTTGCCGTTGAGCCTTTGACTTTGAAAAGCGCCTCCGGCGCGCCTCGGAGTCCTGTCAATAACTGTGGGTTGGTCGGCAGCGGTGGTGCCGAAAATACGCAGGATGGCGAGCCTGTAGAGGCTGTGGCGGTGATGGAACACCATCCAGACACCCCAATTGACTGGGATGACATGACCGTTGCACGGTCTGTTATGGCGCGTTTACGGGCAGATGCCCCGCAGATAAACAGGCAACAGAGAGGAATTGACCCATATAAGCGTATAGAGCCTGCTGCATCGGCCAGATTGACCACTGCCGAGCGCGATCGTGTAACTAAAATTTACTCAGAGCTGGCACTACACGGCATCGAGCCGACGCGCTGGGAACTTGAGGCACTGGCGCGCGGCGCTAAAGTCAAATTTGGTGATATTTCAATGCACTATCCAGCAGTTAGCGATTGGGCGGGCTTCCAATAATTTCTTGCGCAATTAAATCTGATAAGCATATACTGTATATGCGTACAGTAATTAAGCATCGGAGGGAAAGGGTGCAAGCAGTGGATGAAGTGGTTGTTTTAGAAAGAATTGAACTCATCGCCCGTCTGGGGGTTTGTTATGAGAGCCAAGCGAAAGACAAAGACATTGCACTGATATGGATTTCAGAACTTGCGGGGGAGATGAAAAGCAGCATTGCCCCTGAAAAAGCAGAGGTGATCAGGCAGCTTGCCGCGATCTCTTAATCCATAGGTGACGTATGAGACGAGATTTAAACTTAGCCGGGGCGTTTATGGAGGCGCTGAACTTCAACGAGAACGGCAAAGGCCGCCGCATAAAGACCGTTGATTTCATTCACGCCGCAAACCGGCTCGGCACGCACATTACGTCTGAGAGCGTAATTGCATTTGACTTGATTACCCATTTGCATTTTACTTTGCGACCGTTTGAAAATTGTTTGGCCGCCGCCAACAAATCCTGACTGTAGACCCAAAGGTGAAATAATTTCGTATAATGGTCTGATGTGTGCCAAGTACATGAATTTACCGTTGCCGCTTCATGGGCTTAATTCGTGAGCAATAACCTAGCGCCCCGTGTCCCCGACTGAATGAAAACGATTGTTATCAAACATTCGATAGACGGTCATCAGCACAATATCAACGATGCAACTCTTTGGATTGATGTGAGATAGATCATGCATGCCAAACTAAACAAGTACCTTCAAATGGCTTTTAACAATGCCAACGGCAATGAGGCCGCGCAGGCATTGAAAATGCTGGCCATTACGATGCAGGAGCAGGGTGTAAACCCGGCCAGCTTACTCCAAATGAAGAACGACTCGGCCAGCAGCGCGCTGGTAGTGGAATTACGTCGTGAACTTTCCGTTCTGAAAACAGATTACAACGGCATGGTAGACCGTTATAACACTGTTGTACGTGCCTATAAGGCCCGTGGTGAGAAGATTGCAGCTCTAGAGTCGTTGTCCGAAAATGGCACCGCAGAGACGCAGGAGGGCCCTGAGCAGCAACATGAGGGATCTATTGCTGATCAAATCCGTAAAATGAAGAATGTCACGGCGGATCTGGCTAATCACCCGAAAGCAAAAGCCACGAGACGCCTGTCTGGTGACTTGGCTGCGCAGAATGAGCAGTTTAAAGGAAGTTGGAACTATCAGGAACCTAGTCAGAACAGTAAGTATGGTGATGCACACTATAGCTATAACTACGGCGACACCCTGCATATTTGGATCAGTAAATCGGAAACTAGCGACGGGTTTTCCGTGTCTGTCGTGACGATTGGCCCGCGTGGCGGCCGAAAGGACCCTAGTTATCACTCTTTTAAAGATGAGGCCGCACTGATGGACTGGTTACTGAAAAAGTGGGGGGTGTTGAAGTGAAACACCTAGCCCAGGATATAATGTGGCATAGAGATATCTCGAGATTACAGAAGCAGTCCCTATGACGTAAGCCGCATTGTCACTTGTATACCAGAAGAATGTCCGCTCCTCGCTACCTGTTAACAAAGTACGTGACTTGCCTTATTGTTTATCTGATATGCCCAAAGGAATGTAAGTACCCAACTGAAGAGGCGAATTGTTACATCAAGCACCAGTCCGGCCACGTTTTCAGGCTGATTGACGAGGGGCGTTATCAGCACAATACATATCTTTTTGTCTGCTGATAGCCCATGCATGCATTGAGTGCATGAAATCGCATGACGATCCAGTGTTGTTTTTACCCCCGCAGCTCCAGCATTGGCGCGGATCGCGCCGGATCATGCAACTGCATGAAAAGCGATACATGAAGCGGGCAGGCGAGGCGGGGATAGCATTGCGCGCAAGCCGTGTTGAACCCCTCCCAAAAGAGCCGCCAGCGTCCCGTCATGGCGATTTATCGCAATACTTGCATGAGAATGGGGTTTGATGTCGTGGCGCCATGATGGCGCTCTCAGGCGCTTACAGCGCACTGCATAACATTGCTAATCAATGACACCAAAAAACGACACCATAATATTCTTGCAATGGTGTCATAAAGTGATACTATAAACCCCATGAACAAACGACACCAAAAAACGCTGTCAGATGTGTTTGCCCGGCCTGTCAACGGTTCTATAAAGTGGTCTGATATTGAGGCGCTTTTTACCGCATTAGGGGCGGAGATTCACGAAAGGGAAGGTTCTAGGATCGCGGTGCTGTTGAAAGGTGAAAAAAGAGTCTTTCACCGGCCACACCCCAGACCTACCACTGACAAGGGGGCGGTTAACTCTATTCGGATCTGGTTGGATAGCTTAGGAATAAAACCATGATGAATAACACACTGAAAATTGACGGCCATACGGCCGTCATCAACTTCGACCCTGAAATTGAAATGTTCCGGGGCGAGTTTGTCGGGCTGAACGGTGGCGCCGACTTCTACGCCTACAGCGTGGACGAGCTGAAGAAAGAAGGCGCGATCTCACTCGCGGTCTTTCTCGATGAGTGCCATAAAGACGGCATCGAGCCTTACAAGTCGTACAGCGGCAAAGTAACCACCCGCCTGTCGCCGGAACGCCATCAGGCGTTAGCCATTGCCGCTCAGGCCACCGGGCAGTCGATTAATGAACTGCTGAATGAAGGTGTTGATCTGGTTATCGAAAAGCATTCCTGATCCAGCGCCAACAAAAAGGTTCATCGCGCTTTAGCGTGAACCAA
>NZ_KV792449.1:44013-46111 GCF_001808215.1 Serratia sp. HMSC15F11 | reverse complement strand
CTCATATCAGGAACTTGTTCGCACCTTCCCTAGGTTCTAAAGTCGCGATCGTTTGCCCGGCTTTTAATTTCGCCCCTACATCGACTGGACGGCTGAGGAGCCGACCGTCAATACGAAACGAGAGTTGAGATTCTTCATGGGGACGAATTTCTCCGGTATGCTTTATCAAAACTCCGCTAACCGGATTATCGACGACAAGGGTTCGTACGGAACGTATAGGCACCTCCTCCTTCTTTGCATTATCATCACACCCTGGCAATAGCACAAACACTGGAATAATAAACAGTTTCCAGTATTGAAATAGGAACACGCTCTTGAGCGTATTTATTGTTCTGAATAAACCTACTGACATAAGACATTCTCCTGATGACCTGTAGAAGAATTAAACCTTTTTTAAGTGTAGATTTAGTCAATTTTTTTACAAGAAATCATCAAGACACTATTTTCATTGGAAGAATTAGTAAAAATAGCATCCCGCCATCAGGATGATTCTGAGCACTGATACTGCCACCATGCTCTTGGCTTATTGCCATAGCTATAGAAAGACCAAGTCCACTCCCACCCAGATTTCTCGACCGAGAACCCTCCTCTCTTGAGAATCGTTCGAACATCATAGGCAAAAACGCTTCACTGACTCCCGGTCCATAATCGCGAAAACCGACGATAACTTTATCATTTGAATGATTAATAGTGATTGTCAGTTTATTGCCGGAATGAGCGTAACGCAGTGCATTTTTTATGATAATTGTGACAACTTGCCCAATTCTGAACGCATCTGCATAGACAAATACGGGGGTGGTACTTTCAAATTCAATCGTAAAACATTCTTGAGAAACTTCTGCCTTTAGCCATTGCAAACGCTCATTAATCAAATCACAAATATTTATATTGTATTTTTCTAATGACAATGCTCCAGCTTGGGATAGCGACAACATTTGAAGATCATCAATAAGACGATTAAGGTTCACCAATGGCTGCATGACTAAACTTAATTGTTCCCTACCAGGCTCAAAAACGCCATCCATAATTCCCTGAAGCCGTGCGATTGAAGCCGTCAGTGGAGAGCGTAATTCATGCGCCATTGCAATATGAGAGGCTCGAAGCTCATTTTCATAATAAGTAAGTTTCTGGGTCATCTCATTGAAATTGTAAGTTAGAGCAAGAAGTTCTTCCGGTGCTTTATTTTCTATTTTTGCTTGAACAGAGAAATCCCCATCGGTGACTTTCCTTGCTGCAGAAACCAAGTTGAAAAATTGTTTCGCCAACGGCCTTGACATATAAAGCCCCAGTGTAATCATTAAAGGAATAGCTACAATAATTAAAATCCCTAGCATAATCCAATCCGCCGAGGCGATCGATGGATCCGCGAAATCAAAGCCATACCAATAGTGAAAAAGGCTATAAAACCTGTACAAATCTTCATTTGGATTTGCAAGCAAATGCAGGAATTCCTTTCTAACATCCTCCGGCATTTCATGATACAAAATCCAATAATTATAAATAGCAAACCGCAACCACATGCAGAACGCTATAATGACAACCGCACCAATGGACTGAGAAATAACTCTCACGCAGATCCACTTCCAGAGAGAGACTCTTTTATTTTTCGCGTTCATTTGTTCCAATACCTATATCCCATTGCTCTAACTGTCAACAGTACATCATTCACTCCAACCGAATTGAGCTTCTTCCTTAAATTGTATATATGTGTATCAACAACCCGTTCAAATGCATCACTTTCTGGCAAGCACATATTCAACAATGTTTGTCGGGAAAAAGCTCTTTTGGGCGCTCGCATTAACACAGATAAAATTGAAAATTCGGTTGGCGTAAGTTCCACTGCGATTTTAATATGTTCGGTAGGGCAAACGTGAACTAACATTGCCTCTTCATCAAGTTGTACTGGGCCACAAATAATAAGCTCAGATCTTATATTCAATATACTCGTTCTTCTTAGCACTGCATGAACCCGAGCTACAACCTCTCCTGGGTTATACGGCTTCACTATATAATCATCTACCCCATGCCTCAACGAGGAAATCTTATCTTGTATTTCGCCGATTGCAGTCACCATGATGACCGGCACATCGCTCTTTCT
>NZ_KV792449.1:0-43993 GCF_001808215.1 Serratia sp. HMSC15F11 | reverse complement strand
ATGATGACCGGCACATCGCTCTTTCTACGCACTCGAGCCAGTATTTCATGGCCGTTTATCCCTGGCAGCATGACATCCAATAAGATCAAATCAGGTTGCCAGGAAAAAACCATCTCGAGGCCTTTAACACCATCACCCACTTTAGCAACAGTAAAACACTCTCTTTTTAGATAAGCTTCCAGGACCTCTGCAGCCCGCATATCGTCCTCAATGATTAAAACTCTTTTTCCTTCCATATATTAACCTGTTATTCAATTTCTCTGTCAATGTAAAGAACAATATAATGAATTTTAGCATTTTTTTAATAAGATAATAAACAAAAATCGGATGAAGTTTATGCTCAATGGCCAAAAATGGAATTCAGTAGACTTTCTCGATAGATAGGCCTAATGTTAAGTTTATTTTCATTTAAATTCAATTAGTTGGCATAAAACGCAATTAATCATCAAGAAAAAAAACAAAAATTGACACCATCTTGACAGACTTAAGCGATAATTGGGATTTCAATGGCAAGGAAAAGGGTTCAGGAAAAATGTAATGAAAGTGAGCAAAATGGAACAATCTAGAATGTTCATTACTAGTATCATAATTCTTTTGGAGAGGTATATTAAACAACCTATAAGTATCATTAACTTAATTGATAAAACAGGATACTCTAGATGGTATGTTCAGCGTAGGTTTTGCTCTTTGACAGGTATGTCGATGAAGTCTTACATCCGATCGAGGAAAATGACAGAGGCTGCTAAAGTACTCTTATCTACCGACAGAAAAGTCTTAGATATTGCAGTTGAGTATGGTTATCCTGAGCAACAATCTTTCTGTAGAGTATTTAAGAACCATTATGGTGTTTCTCCTACCACATTTCGTAAAGCGAACACACCTCGTGACGAGCTTTGGATGTCAGCTGAAAAATTGCTTGTTAAGTTCAAATCTAGTGATAAATCAATCTCGTAAATTATGACTTTTAATTTCAATGGTAAAAATAGATGATTACTAATCCTTTATCCCGAAAAGAATACTCAATTTGGATGTCAGCAACGGTAGCTTTTAGCTTTACATGGATAAATTTTTTAGTTCTCTATAAAAACGATCATTTATTCTTGCAGTCAGTTACGATTTCCGTTATCAACAATTCTTCGTTCTTTGATATGCTTATTTCATACTTCAGGGTTCTCCTTTATCTCCCTTGCGGTTTCTTGCTGATCATATTAAAACTGCTATTTTGTGCCCAACGACTCTGTGACACACGGTTATTTTCACTTGCTTGGCCGATTTCTCTGGTGATCTTCTTTTTCTTTTGGTTTGTTAATATCACTTTTCCCGGTCATCTCAATCTAGTATTGATCATCAAATCTTGCGTATTAACTTTGATCGGAATAATTCCATCAAGGCAACAAGAAGTTGAATAAATATACTGGGTTAGATAAGGGATCTATTTATAAATAATATAAGAAAGCTTGATGAATAAAAATTGGCTAATCCGATTAGCAGCACAACATTGGCAAGCCCGGAAGTTGCAATAAACATTTTTCACATAGAAACACAAAAATAATTTAATTACATCATAGGGGCAAACAACATACTAAAATCAAAGTCAGAGTATATTTGTGCGCCGACCAAAGCGACAAGAGCTATGAAAATTAGAATCTTGGTGATTTGCATTAAAAGATTACCCGCTTTAATTTTAGGGGCTTGTTTAACTACTCGTATTTTGTTTTTAAAAGCCATTGCAAGATCTCTTTGCTTTATACTCAGTGAAAACAAGTTCAACACAAAAATCATTAAACCACTTCCATCAGTAACACCAATGAAATTACATGATGCAAGATAAAGACAGAATCTTTTCCTACCATGCTCTATTATACCCCCCCTCCATTTTAGTTCCACTTAATTTTTAGGTTTCCATTTTTTCAGCCATCTGTTGGGACTCGGCAGCATCAGGCTATTTAGACATTAATGGGCCCTTTCTCTGATGGATTCCTTCGTTCAGCACCCTATGATTTTCTGTGCTTCATTCAAAGTTCTGAACTGATAAAAATCCAAAGTTTCTGCCCGATATCCCTGTAAAACATTCGATAGAAATATTCCATGTCAACTTTACAGACTTGATAAACTCCAGAATAACCCCATGATCTTCAGTCCATTGTGCCAGTGGCAGTGGGTTTAGAATCGGACTGTTAACGATCAGGATCTTCACCAGATATCCGCGATTTTCCTCAACTCTGCCCAGCATGCTAATCACTTGTTGTGCGCCGATACTCTGGTCAATTTCAATTACCAGTGCTTCGCAATTAAAGTCATCTACTACGCTGAAGGTCCGAAAGTGTCTATCGCACATCAGCGTATCGTGGCCAACTCTGATTAAGAGCTTCCTGCGTAGCCATCGAAAAAAGGGCAAAAATCATTATTTTCAACAAAACTATCTAAATAGCCCTGAGAAATTAAAGAGTTAGGGTGGGGATGAGCTGAACCAAAAGATACGATGTAATAATAATTAAAAATTTAAGTTTAGTAGTCTCAAAACGTGAAGCGGTTTAGAATTTTGCGTATCGCCTTGTTTTGAATATGTTCGACTCAACTGGATTTATACCTATTTTTTCATCAACATTGACTCTCCTTTTTAGACCGGCTCCCGCGGGCCGTATCCAACGGCCCGCGGGAGTTGACGTCTAATACACTTCTGCATCAGGAAGAAAAACAGCTGATTGATGCTGCGATGTGCCATATCAGTCTCCCAGCCGATAACCAAAGCCACGAATACTTTCAGGGACATTTAGCAGACCCGCTTGCCAAAATTTCTTTCTGAGCTTGCTGATATGGCTATCTACGGTACGCTCATTGGCGTCATTTTCCGGCAAACAGTGCTCAAGCAATTCTTGTCGGGTAAAAACCCGCTTGGGGTAGCGAATAAGATGTGTCAATATCTTGAATTCGGTTGATGTTAATTTGTCGCCGATATCTTCACCGGAGATTTTTATTTTAACCTGATGATTTTCGATGTTAATGTAAATATTCTTGGTTGAGTAAACTGAGGTGTTTTTGTCGGCGCTGTGAAACTGTATTCTACGCAAGATAACATTCACCCTGGCGCTCACCTCTGCTGGATTAAATGGTTTGACAATATAGTCATCAGCACCGTTGCGGAGTGCATGAATTTTGTCAACATCTGTATCTAGTGCTGTTAGCATCATGATGGGGGTGTCGTGTGTCTTGCGAATTTCATTAAGTACCTGCCAGCCATCCATTAGCGGCATTTTGATATCCAGAATCACTAACTGTGGTGCTGAAGCCCGAAACAGCGCGACCGCTTGCTGACCGTTGCATGCAGTCACGACTTCGAAGCCCTCATTATTGAGATAGGCAGTAAGGATCTCACGAATGTCTTTCTCATCCTCTGCAAGAAGTACTTTAATGGTTTTCATTTAATCTCCACATTATGTATGAATACCATGTTTCTACACACAGTCTACACATCATCTCCACATGAAGTCAGTATAAACGTTTTATAATTAACTTCAGTATCATAAGCAATTAAATTTTATCGCAATGGCTTAGTAAAAATGAAAACTAGTTTCATTTATGAAAAGTCCAGTTACTTGAAATGTGACTCAGGTTCGGAGACAGCGGGGATGAGTGAGGCATTGGTGGTTGGAGATAAACAATGTGGTGGATAAAAAATGGTCTTGTTAGCTAATAGCAAGATGAATGTTACGTGACATGAGCGAAGCACAGTAAGAGTGTGGAAAAATTGTGAACAAATAGGGGGGGGGCCGAGAGCCTGATGCAGCATGGTGTTTTCTAAAGGATAAACAGTGGTGACGATACACTGTAGGGATGAATGTTGGAAACAGAGGGGCTTCGGATCGCAGAGTTAATCCGCCAGCAAATTCATTGACTGAACAAGTTTTCCTGATTGTGCGAGTTGCACTCAGCGTTAAAAAGATATGTGTTCTGGAGCTAAATTCAGTGACAACGAGTTATAATTAGCGATTAAGTGTGACTATATCATATGGCATACTAGTATCTAGTTCCGTATTGTATTAGCTGCTGAAATATATTTATCTGCAAACTTTCCTTGAGAGAGGGGATTAGATTCGCTTTATTCAAATAATAATATTTACTCCATTGATGAGATGATTGCTGGTTGAGGATAAAAACTTGATGCATTATTTTTTGTTAGATTTTTTCATTAGAGGGTTCTATGTGGTTTAGCAGATTTAGGCAAGCATTCCTAGCATTGCTACTACCTTGGCTATTTGTTTTTCTTATCCAGATGTTGGGGCGTGCTTATTTATTTTACACTAATAAAACACCAGGGCTATTGACGGATTTTTCTCATGATGTCATACGGATGTTCTGGATTGGAGGCCTGTTCGATGTCCGCGTTGCCTGTTTGATTTTTGTGCCTTTCTTATTAGTCGCCGCCAGTTTTTCAGTGGATAGGCGTGGTTTTATTATATGGCAACATTTTTGGCCCTGGATGGCTGCCGTGTTAAGCTTGATAGTCACAGCAATTACAGTTGGAAATGTTTTTTATTATGTAACTTATGGGCGTTTTATTGATGTTTTTGTGTTCGGGTTAGTTGATGATGATACCACTGCTGTATTAAAAACGGTTTGGAAAGAATACCCGGTTATATGGGTTTTACTTTTTCTTATATTGTTTTTTTCTATTGTGTTAAAAATTTACTGGCGCTGGCAGTATTATCTGAGTCATAAGAAAGGAGGCACGCTCAGGCTGTCGGTATCTATTATTAATACATTACTTGTCATTCTTGCTTGTGTTGTCGGCATGCGCGGTTCTGTCGGAACTTTTCCTTTGCGGCAGAGTGATGCTCAAGTTTCAGAAGTAAAAATGCTAAATATGCTCACTCCTAATGGAGTGATTGCTCTTAACTGGGCTTTCAATGCTTATGCTGAAAGCGGTAATTTTTCAGCAGCTACGGATGAAGAAGGTAGCAAGTTATTAAGTCAGTTTTTGGGGGGAAGTTCGGCACCTGGCCTTCGGTCTTTTATGACTCAGACTGATGCAAATCCATATGTGAAAAAAAATCCGCCAAATGTTGTACTGTCTGTAATGGAAAGTATGGGGTACCACCTGGCGAGTTTCGACAATCAAGAAAGAGATTTACTGGGGGCCTTAAGAAAGCACTGGTTGGCTGATTGGCGTTTCGACCGTTTCATTTCTGAAGGTGATGGTACGATTGATACTTTGAGTCGGCTTTTTATTCGTAGCCCGATGAGCAGTATCGGACAGACTAGCGCTCAAAATGTCAATTTTGCCAGTAATATGTTTAAACCCTTCTTAGCAAATGGCTATAAAATTATTTTTGTAACTTCAGGAAATGGTGCCTGGCATAATCTCAATCAGTTTCTTCCTCATTTAGGTGTCAGCGAATTTATAGAGCAGAATGGTCTAAAAAAACGCTACCCTGAGGCGGAAATCGGAACCTGGGGCGTCCCGGATGAATATATGTTTCGTTATATGACCGAGCGTTTGAAAGAGGCGGAAAAAAAAGGAGAGCATGTGTTTATCATGTCGATGTCAACAACACATCATCCTCCTTACAAAACGCCTAAAGGTCACGAAAAAAAGCATATTGATCTAACTGTTCAAGAAAAACTAAGATTAAGAAAATTAGCAGCTGATGAGGAGTTGAATGAGGTTATGAGCACCTTATACTATTCTAATGATCAATTAGGGCGGTTTATTAGCTGGGTTAAGTCTGAGACGTTAGGTTCGCATACTATTGTTGCAGTCACTGGTGATCATAATATACGGGGGATAGGTTATCCAGAGCCTCAAGAGTTAGCACTTGGCCATGCTGTGCCATTTTATATTTACGTTCCTCTGAACTACCAACATAGCAGCTATTTCGATGGTAATAGGGTTGGAAGCCATAAAGATATTCTACCGACGCTATATCAACTTAGTCTTTCGGATACATTATATTATCGCACGGGGTGCAACTTGTTGGCTCAGCATTTGGATGGTACTTGGTGTAATGGATATAATCCTGAAATCACGATTACAAATGAAGGTGCCTGCATTTTTACCGGAAAGCCTGAGTTTCGGCCTTGGAAAAATAAATCTGGACTGCTTCTTGCTAGCCCTGAGCGCATGGATTTAATCAAAGGGAAAGAATGCCATCGCTGGGAGGCATTTACAGGACTTTTGTGGTGGCAATTAAATCGTCAGGTTCACGGCGGTAAGTAGGGATGTTTTTTTGATTTTTGCATATTGCGAAACTGGTTGTTATTAACAATTTAAAATACGCTATGGCGGATGGAGGAGTGTGCCTTTTGACGTATTGCATCGCTCATGCTCTAGGTATTAGTTACTAGCCAAAGATGAGGTGTTACGGTATGGAAGGGGGCTTTTATCTGTGCGTTTGATAAATTTTTTACTGGTTGCTATATGTTTTTTGGTCTTCAAGATTACCGCTAAATGACGCTTTAATATTTTTCCGTTTTTCTAATGGAGTTGCATCTTAAGGTTAAAAAATTCAAGTTCCCCCCCAGTAATGGAGCAGGCCTCGCGATAAAGAGATGCTGCGTGTGATCTTTATTGTTAGCAGTGGGTTTTACTTTCTAGCTATAAAACCTTTTTATATTGCCGAGGCGACTGTTTTTTACAAGAAATTTATAGGTCGCCCGTAAAGGGCGTTTCTACAGGAGACCGTTAGCATCGTGAAATATCAAGTTTACCCATCGATAATGACGCAGTTTAGTTCTGCGCCAAAGTCTTACTCTTATCTGACTCTGTTAATTACTGCGGCTTTAATTATTTTGGTGGGTAATGCATCGGGTGATATTTATCCCCTGGTTACTGCCAGTGGCGCTTTTATTTTTTTTTGTGGGCTGGTTTATTTGATTTCTGCGAAAGCGATGTTTTCCGTGTCAGCTGGCAGCCTACTGGTTATCGTGCTGCAGTTTATTAATCAACTCAAGGTGCATTATTATAAAGATAAATTGATGTTCCCTGACTTCTACATGTTGGCAGACCTATCCAATGCGGATACGCTGCTTCATTACCCGGCCGCTGGACTGGCCCTAGTCGGGCTGGGTGCTTTTGTCATCTTCACTCTCATTGTTGGATGGCGTGCGGTACCGCGCCGGCATGGATTTACACCACAATTGATTGCTATTTCCATCTTGGTAGCCAGCGGTTGGTTGGTAAGCCAGTGTGTTATGCGTTATCAAAACGACTGGGTAGGTCGACTGCCGGGAGGAACTGGCGTTGTGTCTAATTTGGTTATGTCGAGTAGCCAGACGGACTATGATCCGCCGTACTTTTCTGATGATAGAGAAGGGGATTTCATCACTCGCGCGGCCGTCCTCCACAGAGAAACTAAAGCCGCTTCAAGTCTATATCCCGACATTGTGCTGCTGTTGCAAGAGTCAACCACTGATCCGCGATTGTATCAAGTGCCGACTCCAGCGTTGCTACCGCATTTATCCATGTTTGAACAAGGAAATGCTGTGAAAGCACAAACACTCTTGAGGGTGCAAACATTTGGAGGAGGGACCTGGCTATCGGAGTTTGCAGTTCTCACGGGACTGCGCAGTGATGATTTTGGTGCTAGGAAAAATGCGGTATTTTACTCGGTTATCGACCATGTGAATGATAGCCTTTTCAAACAGATGAAAGCCAATGGTTATTATACCGTGGTACTCACTCCATTCAATAAGTCAGCCTATAATGCCGGCCACGCCTATACTATGATGGGGGTCGATAAGATTATCCAGCCACAGGAGCTGGGTTATCCCGGTAGTCTGCAAGATAATTTGTGGCATATCACCACAGCAGACATACTGCATTACATCAAAAAAATCTTAGATATTCATACTGATAAGCCTATTTTTGTCTATGCACTTACCATGTATGAGCATGGTCCTTACGCTTCTGATCATAGGGATGACTATCAACTATCCTCGGTGGTAAAAAACAAAGATTCTGCATCTAAATTCAGTCACTATATGGAAAAAATAAAAAATTCTGACGTAGCGATGTCAGAATTTTTCCAGTTTGTCGACCAGCGCCAAAAGCCAACAATGTTTATGTATTTTGGTGACCATCAGCCGAGCATAGATTGGGCTAACGGCTATACGACATCGCTAACAGATGCCTCTCATCTTACGCAGTTTAGCCTGAGAGATAACACCAATATGCGAACAGTATCAGACCTGGGATCGGTGACTGATATAGCTTTTCTGGGAGGGATACTGCTGGAACAAGCTAACTTGAAGGTATCACCATTCTACCAGGCCAATATCGACATGCGTCATCTGTGTAAAGGAGCTTTGAACGATTGTGGGGATAAACCGCTTCTTAATAGCTATAGACACTATATTTATAACAGGTTACATGCTGCCTCTCGGAACTGAGGGCGTTAGTAGCTGAGTTATAGCGTCCTTGGATAGAAATAAATAATCCAGGGCGCTAAACGGGTTTTGGATTAAAAAAACAGCAGTGCAGGCATTTTTACGCGTAATAACTCGCCACTCCCCGTTATCTGAGAGTGTATCATGCTACGATTCATGGTTATGGCTATCAAAAATGGTCGATTCGATCTCCTAATCATCAAGCCTGTTTTCATCAGCACCGTTCGGTAAAGCCGTAATAGGCGCTTGTTTCAGGGGCAGCGGACAGGGGCGGCGTGCCAAGGACACATCCAAAAACCGCTTGCTGCTGGCCTCTTGCCACCCGTAGTATGGAGCGTTCACGTCGAGATAACTATAAGAAACACTCTATTTGTTCTGTCTGGAACACCCTACAGTTATAACTATTTACGTCATCGTCATACCGAAACACTGTGAGTAATATGAATAAAGAAACTGCTATAACACGCCCGCAATGGACAAAAAATGATACCATCTGGATGATGGGTGTTTATGGCGCAACCGTCGGTGCCGGAACGCTATTTCTACCGGTTGAGATTGGTACCCATGGGCCGATGGTGTTTATTTCGCTACTCCTTCTTGCTTTCCCGCTTTCGCTTGTTCCGCACGTGCTTATCTGCCGCGTTTTTATGCGCGACAAGCAGGGCCAAGACCAGACTGATCAAACCTTACCCCTGTTCGGCTCTTTCTTCGGTTCCAAAGGCCGTCAGGCGATGAAACTGTTTTTCTGCGTGGCCCATTATCCGGTGACTCTGGTCTATGCTGTTTCATTGGTAAATGCGCTGAGTCACTTTTTCAACGAGCGTCTGCACATCAACGGCATTAGTCGTGCTCCCCTGACGCTGGTTGTACTGGTGATTTTGCACCCTGTATTGAGCAAAGGTCGCGACAAAGTGGTAAGTACTATGAGCGCGTTGGCGTTGCCTTTTGCGATTGCTATTATTGTCGTCGCAACGTCACAAATTCCGGCCTGGGATATCCATAATATCACCTACGCGTGGCGACAGACGCATACCACTGACATCGCAAGCTCACTGAAATCTCTGTGGCTGACCCTGCCGCTCATCGCTTTCTCACTCTGTTCTGCCCCGCTAATTCCTGCACTTGCATCCTGGTATCGCGAGCCGGGGCACGGTGGTGAGACACAATCAGTTCGCGTTATCCGTCGAGCTTATTGGCTGATTTTCATCAGTATTATTTTCTTCGTGTTGAGTTGTATTTTAAGTACCCCTCGTTCAACTTTTGAGATCGCGAAGGCTCAAAATTTAAACGTACTGTCGGTGATTGGTGAGCAGGGCGGAATGAGTGCCATGCTGTATCTGGCGCCGCTGATTGCTATTCTGGGCATGACGAAGTCGTTTTTGGGGATCTCGATGCCGGTGGCAGAAACTTTTAACGTGCTCGCCAGTGATCTGTTCAACCTTAAGCGCAATAGTTAACTCCAAAGCGTGAAGCTACTGACAACGGTGGTGATGTTTATCGTCACTTCCATTGTGGTGTTCTTAAACCCGGACGTGATCAATATGATTGAAACCGTCTGCGGGCCATTAATTGCCATATTCCTGTTTGTTATTCCTACCTGGCTAGTGTTAATCCGCCCGGTGCTCAAACCGCTGCGCGGCCCAACCGCAGTGATAGTGCTGGGGTGCGGTTTATTGACAGTTTCCGCACTGCTTTACGGTATGTTTTAAATTCGGTGACACCGGCATAACCCGGTGTCACTACATGCTGCTCCACTTTACCACGGTACTCCGTACACCTGTCGGTCAGTATTATCAGCATCGGCAGTCCCTGAACCTCGTAGAACGGCAGTACACGATCATTGAGCTGGTCGGCGACAGTGATCGGTGTTTTACTCGTATACAGCTTGCAGTGTGCCACTCTCGAATACGTATCCACGAACGTCTGCTGGTAGAATGATCAACACCTTTCAGATTGCCCACGTAGAAGGTGTCCTGCGAGCCCAGATACACCGGATGTGCCGTCTCGCATTCGCCGCTGAGTTCGTCATCGTGCGCCTTCTTCTCCAGAGCTGCGATTTGAGCGCCGGTAAGCACGATGCTTTCTCAGGCAACCTTTTCCTCAAGCGCCTTCAACCGTTTACTGAAGTTCTCCAGGTCGTGCCGTTGCCAGATGGAGCGAACCCCGCTGTCGGAGATAAACACGCCTTTTTTACGCAGCTCATTACTGGTCCTGTGTTGCCCATGGGCCGGGATGCTCACCAGGCTACGGGGTGATGACAGGGCTCCGGGAACCTTCCTCGCTCGCTTTTTATTGCCACTTTGCTTTATCCTGATATGTATGTTCCTGATATCGTAAATTGAGTAATTACAATGAGTAACCTTAACAACTATCCGACAGATGTATTTCCTTCAGTTTTACGTAATGTCATTACGACGCTACATGAAGACACCCTTATCCCCATAGAAATGATTGGCAGTACGGTGCTGGCGGCATTATCACTGGCTTTGCAGCCTCTTGTTGAAGTGGCCTCTCCCTTCGGAAATAAAAAGCCAGAACCCTGCTCTCTTTATTTTCTGACGCTCGCAAAATCCGGTGAGGGGAAAAGCCCCCTCCGTGAATTGCTTATGACTCCCTTCGATGAATTTGCTTCTGAGATGCATGAGGAATATGAAGATTTACTTGATGTCTACAAAAAAGACCATGCTATCTGGTCATTAAAAGAAAAAGCACTAAATCGTAATTATCAGAAAGCAGTAAAGAATGGTGGGGAAGGTGAGGTTGAAGAACTTCTTCTGCGCGAGCATCAGGCTGCTGAACCGAAAAAACCCAGAGCGTTTGAAATGTTTTATGAAGATGCAACGCCAGAAGGTATCATTCAGGGACTGAGTGAATATCCGTATGCTGGCGTATTTGCAGATGAAGCCATGACTTTTTTTACCGGCCAGTTAAAAAACAACCTCGGATTGCTCAATAAAATATGGAAAAACGAACCTCTTTCGGTCTCACGTAAAAAAGAAGGCACTATCCGTCTTAACGCATATCTGACATTTCTTCTTATGGTTCAGCCTGAAGTATTTGAGGAGTATCTGGAACGCCATGGAAAAAAAGCTGTATCTAGCGGATTCCTTGCCCGTTTTTTATTTACAGAAACAGTAAGCACTATAGGTCAGAGAAGAATAAACCTGAACCAAGATAACTCAAGGCAAGCACTGGACAATCTATTCATTCATTTAAATAAATTCCTGGAAGAGCAAAAGGAACATTTTTACGATACCAGCAAATCTAAAAGGACACTAACATTAACTGAGGGTGCGAAAAAATTATTTGAAGAAAAAATAAGTCAGTATCAATTGAATATAGCCAAAAATCAGTGCTGGGAGCACATCCCTGAATTCGTGTCTAAAGCAAGCAGTCAGGCAATACGCATGGCCGCAATTTTTGATTGCTATTCTGAAAGTGATATATCAGAACAATATTTAAAGAACGCATTTACGATTACTGAGTGGCACCTTAATCAGGCAGCTAAGTATTTTTATAAACTAAGTACACAGTATCAACTTCAGCAAGATGTATACCAGTTGTTCGACTGGATAAAAAATCGCTTTGCTAATCCGACAGGTGTAATGAAAGTCACTAATTTTCAAACAGGGCAAGTGACTGGTGTAAGAATTAATCCCTGGCAGCCGTTCTCAAAGAATGAACTGGAGACGCATGGTCCCGCCAGACTCAGAAGAATTGAACGTTTAACACCTGCACTCAACCAACTCATTCAGCTCGGTCTGGTTGTCACAATATGCTACCCACCACAACGTGCGATTTATATCGCGGCAGCACAATTAGATGCACATGGTTATATTTATCCCCTCAATCCATTTTTCAATAAATTTAACACAGTAGACTACAGAAATAATGCCACTCCACCACTGAGTGGTTACGATCCCAACAGACTGCAATGGCAATGATTGTTATCGAAATGTTCCAAGAAACACTGGTGTCGTATGTGGAGTTCATCCGTCCGATGGGATTCTGCTGATGGCCGGAAGTCAGCCAAGGAAAGAGATGAATTCTTTCACCATACCCCGCTAAAGTTGCTAAAAATTTTTTTTAGCAGCTTTAGCTGCATTATTAGAAAAGCCACGTACACTTAAAACACATAATTTATACAATGGTAAACCTCGACGCATTACATCAATGTTGGCTTCAGTGGCTCTTATACCACGCAAGATTGCTATTAAATTGTTACAAGGAATCATGGGGAACCACTGATTAGTTAAGTGCTTTTTATCTACAGTATTGGACCGGTGATTATTTAACTCACTATCACCGCTGAGTTAACATGCTTCGTCGTTTATTCTCGAAACTCAGTTTAGTTTATTCTAAAAACTGTAAACGAGAGACCTGCAAGGTGAACATAAAACATTCGCACAGGCTCTCATTATAAATACACAAGAATAATTAGCGCATGCCTATCTGTAATATTCAAACAACCCAGATAACAAACAAGGTTACATAAATATTTAAGATCCACAGGAGAGTTTATGGGGGGGGGTATACGACTCGCACATCAGGATGCATTATGCACGGGACTCGGAAATAAGTTTCTGAACCCATTCCTCAACCTCACTTTTAAGCCAGCGCGAACTACGCCCCAGCTTAATCGGCTTTGGGAATAAACCTTCCTGAATCAACTTGTAAAACCATTTATCGCTGCACCCGGTAAATTCCGTAATGAATGCCATATCGACCATTTTATCACTGAGCAGGCTGCGGGTTGTATCTGTCATGACGATTTCTCTCTGTCTTAAGGAAATGAAAGACAGGAGTGCCAGGAATGATTGATTTATCGCTCACCTGGTACTCCGACATAACATTCCTCTCGCCAGTAGAAAAATACTTATGACCTCATCAGTACTGACTACAGCCAAAATTACGTTGGCTGTCTGAATTATCTTTGCTGTAGTCCTTGGCCAGATAGTTAAGCCTGTCAGTGACATTGGATAACTGAGCCGTATAGTCACTGTGGTTTTTACTCAGGTGGTAGTAGCAATTGGCAGGAAACTCTACCAGGGGATAATATTGCTGATGATTAACCACTGTATTCAGCCCCAGTGCCCGTACCCAGGCCTCCATAATCATCATGGCCAGATTGTGAGTGTATTCTCCGTCTGCACTGGTATAGCTTCCTGGATAAGCATAGGCTTCACGATTAAAGAGTAAGGCCACGTGATAATGTTTTTTACCGCACTCATTAAACTCCCTTGCCCAGATATGACGAACACGACAAGGGTGAACCCGCTTCCCTGTATGTTGTTTTTTCAGTAGGTCAGCCTCAATCTGAGCTTTAAGGGAAACAATGAAACGGGTGACTATTCCTGAATCTGAGTTATACGAACCTGTCTCAATCTCCGGCAAACGAAGGTCTACCCTCAGGACCATTACACGGGGATAATCATTCAGGGCTTTAGTGATAGTATCCTGAATACGCTTAACATAGTTATGGTTCAGTTTACCGTAGCTGTAAGTATTAATGCTCATTATGAAATGACCTTGTGTTAGTGAGTTTGTTCAATAGATATACACAGGCAGTAATAAATTACTTTCTGTCATGCAGATTAATATCAGGAAGTGGGAGAATATGAATATGTATTATTTATATGACGCTAGATATGATAACTTAGATTGATTGCATTCATTAGGTTAGTTTATTACCTGACTTTACATATATAACCATTAATCTATCTGATACGCTTATTAATATAACTACACAAACACAAACACTAACAAGAGTATCTATATTATTATATTACCAACCCGACAAGTGCTAACATATACTTATTGGAAAATACAATAAAAGAAGAAAACACTTAAAAGTCGTGTTTTCACATCAGATAACCGCTTGTTTTTACTCTCAAGTTAGCACTCTTTTCACATATAATAGCCTGCATAATAACGGGTCTGTTGCACCTGTTCTGTCATACCCCAAACTGTCCTTTCAACAGGAACAGTTCGCCCCCCTAAAAAATTACATTCAAAAAAGTTTCAGACCTATATTACCCTGGTGAGAACGGCAGCAGAAATGCTACCGTTTTATTATTTCACTCCCGGAGGTTAATGTGTCCGATAAAACTGAACAGGGTCTTGATGCCCTGAAGAAACAGCTGTCTCTCCTGCCCGAAACACTCTCCCGCACAATACTGAACCGCATCCGCCAGCACATTCATTACGAGCCAGTCATCGGCATCATGGGTAAAACAGGGAGTGGCAAAAGTTCGCTCTGCAATGCGCTCTTTCAGCAGCCCCTTAGTCCGGTCAGCGATGTCCAGGGCTGTACCCGTGAACCGCTTCGCTTCTCGCTTGATATCGGCGGGCGCCGCATGACGCTGGTCGATTTACCCGGTGCAGGTGAATCTCTGGACTATGACCGTGAATACCGGCAGCTGTATAAAGAGCAGTTACCGACGCTGGATCTTATTCTCTGGGTGATGAAAGCGGATGACCGGGCCTGCGCGACCGATGAAGCGTTTCACCGGTTCCTACTCAAATGCGGTGTCTCACCGGGCAGCATTATCTTCGTTATTAACCAGGCCGACAAGGCGGAACCCTCACTGGAATGGGACAGGGCAGCACGTCAGCCCTCCACCGGCCAGCTGCTGACGCTGACCGCCCGAAGCGCAGCTATCTCACGGCAGTTCTCCTGTCCTTATCCGGTGCATGCGGTGTCAGCCAAAACCGGCTACAACCTGGCCCGTCTGGTCGAAACCATGATATTTGCCCTGCCCCCGGAGGCCAGCAGCGGCGTGTTTCGTCAGGTCAGAGAAGAGCACCGATCTGCGGAGGCAGAGAGTACCGCCCGGCAGGATTTTGGCGATCTACTGGGTGAGCTGTTCAGCCGGATAGTAGACGCCATTCCGCTGCCAAAACCGATCCGGGAAGTGCTGGGAACAATCCGCGACGGCATTGTGAATGCCGCTTCTGCACTGTGGCACTTACTTTTTTGAGGAGGTAGAAAATGATACTCAGGAAGCTGACATGGCCCCAGTTACGCATGCTGCTGCGCTATATCCGAAGACAGATAGTAACCCGGATCCTGGATTACTGGCGGCGCGCAGGCTGGCCGGAGAAAGAGATCCACAGCATCCGCTGGGCTCTCATCGTTCTGTTTCACCTCTTACTGCGTTTACTGAGTGAGCGATTTATACAACGCCATACTGCATCCTCCTTCCGCCCTGGCAACGCCTACTGCTGACCTGATTCTTGACAGGATATGACCATCTGCAGTCCCTTTGCTGAAAAATGCGTGATTATCTACGTAAATTCAGTCGGTTACAGACAGAAAAATATTTCATCTTTTCTAGCGATCCCTCTCATCGCTGGTCATACCCTGTCCACCCCGTCCTGCATAATAACCGCATGAGTTATCTAAGTATTTTTCATTCACGGAGGGCATATGCGTGCCACGGATCCTGCGCATCGACACGACAGACTGGCACTCAGGCTGTCGGTGATTATCAGCCGGCTTCTTGCCGGTGAATCCCTTTCACTGAAAGCGCTGTCCGGTGAATTTGGCGTATCTGAACGCACCCTGCGCCGGGATTTCTCTCAGCGTTTGCTGCATCTGGATCTCACTGGCAATAACGGCTGCTGGCGGTTACGAACTAGCCCAATGCGCGATCATACTCCTGGTGCACTGGCGTTTGCCCGCAACACCGGAATAGCCCGCCTCATTCCCTCACAGAGCCGTCAGTTAATACAGCTGCTGATGGATGAAAACGGCACATCGCCGTGTCTGATAGGTCATGTACAGCAGCCAGCGGGGATCCTCCCGGACTGCTTTCAGCGGCTTGCTGAAGGGATTTACCACCACCGGATGATCAGCCTCCTGGTTAAGGGTATTCGTCACGACCACCTTGAGCCCTACCGGCTGATTTTCTCACAGGCAAACTGGTATCTGGTGGCCAGCCGGCAGGGAGCCATTCACGTCTTCTCGCTTGACGAGATTATCTCCGTCTCGCTTTCAGAGCAGCATTTCAGACATCGCAACGAGACTAACGCACTTATCGCCATGGAGGACTTCATCAACGCCCTTCCGCATTTTCACTTTATCAGCAACGTCATTCATACCTTCCGGGAACTACCTCCCGAACCTCACACCATTCCAAGAGGAGTTAAAACATGAAACACGGTACAGCCCTGCTGCTGAGCACCGGAATGATGCTGGCAACGCTGTCGGCAGCAAAGGCCGGTACGCCCGACGCACTTATACAGGCACACCACCAACGCTGCGGAAAGCCCGTCTTTTATGCGCAGACCGCTAACCACAAAAAAGAGGTCGAGATTTGCATCATCACCCCGTCGGTATCGTACTCATTCGGGAAGACCGGCGCAGAGCATAAGGAAATGGACATTACCGTACCGACACACGCCGCCACGTACGCATACCAGAGCAATCAGGTTATCAGTCTGCAGGAATTCACTGTCCGGAACGGCGACACCTCATACCAGGTATCTGCCGGGACAAACGATGAAGGCAAACCGTTTGCGTCCCTGGACGTTTACCAGGGAACACCTGAGGCGGGTAAGCATCTGGCGGAAATCCGGCTCGCCCCGGATACGGTGGTGAACAACATCAGCCATGCACTTGCGGAAGAAGGTGTGGTGGAGTCTGACAGACTCTGAACAGAGGCTGCCTTAACATACGGAACCTAACACGATGATAAAAAAGAAATTAAATCTAGCGATGGCTCCCCGGGGCGTATTTTTTGTCTTCACGCTATTGTCTACTCTGGCCGTGAGCGGTTGTGGTGACAAGAACGAACGAGAGTTTATCCGGGGCTGCAAGTCCGGTGGCGGAACCACTGCGGTCTGCGGCTGTATCTGGGATGAGCTGAAAACGAAATATACCCACGGGGAACTGGAGAAAATGAATCAGCAGGTCGGCTATGTACCCCCGCGTTTTATGGACAACATGCTGAGCGCCGCTCAGCAGTGCAGAAAATAAGGATTGAACAGAATGGCGCTAATTATTAAATATTTCGCAATTGCCTTCGGTATCGCGCTTGTGGTTGTCCTGTTTAACGTATTCGGGAATACGGGCGAAATTCGCAGTTTCGGGCAGGGAATGGGGTATCTGTTCTGGATGACGCTCGGCCCCGGAGCCGGTATGACCATCGGCGCCTTCCTGCGCCAGTGGCTGATGCCGGACAGCGTCTATACCACCGGTGGAATGGGCGGCCTTTTAAAAGCCCGACTGTTCTGGCTGGCGGGCCCTCAGTGTATCGGCTGGCTGGCCGGCCTGATGATGGTTGGCAAACAGCTGATGTAGTGCCTTCCGCGAAGAAACCCACCTTCATACCATACAAGAATGGCAAATACCTTAAATATCTTTCAGAAAGGAAAGCCCCCTCATGTTTAAACATGTACTGACCGCCGTACTGCTCATCGGCAGCTTTTCTGCGCTCGCCGGCACAACCCCGTTGTCTGTAAAGTCTCAGGCCACTTACCTCATCAATAACCCCAATTATCCCGTCTGGCAGCTGACGCTGACCAGTCTGGAGAACGACATTACCATTCAGTCAATTACGCTAAATCGCGGCAACTGCCTGATTTCCATGGCGGGTCGGGGGAAAAATGTAAACAAGCGTCTGGGATACGGCCAGACTCTCTCTTTTACCACCCCCAGTAACAATGGCTTCAATAAGTGTCGCCCGCTTGAGCTGACGGTACAAACCAGCAAAGGCGACTTTACCTTTAACTGGCAATAACCCGAAAAACCGTTGCTGTGTCGCGGTATTTACGGCTTGGTTTATCCCACCAGCAACATGGCACATCAGCAGGCTCTGCCCCTTCGGGTGCAGGGCCTGTTTGCTTTTATACCGTTGAATAATAAATAACGGCTTCATGTCATTCGCCCACCGTTCTATCAGGTGGGTCAACTTCACCAACGTAAGGATAATTCCTGTGAAAGAGAATATTGCCAACAACACACCATCAACACGTCCGATAAGCAACCACTCAACACTGACAGCGAGTCTCGTTAATGACGAAGATCGCCTGTCATTTTGGCTACAGCACTTTGGTGACATTCCGCAATGGCTTCACCTCGAGTCACCGATATTTTCCTGGCTCAACCTCCTGTGTAAGGACTACCACGGAGATTATTGGGAATTTTACACCCTCAGTAACGGGGGGGCTTTTATTATCCCGTCCACTGAAGGCGAGTACGTGCTCTTTAACGCCCTCAATGGCAATAGCGCAACGGTGGGACATGAGGCTGCCGGCATCATCGCTTGCCTCATCACTTACAGCCACCACGCCTGCCGCACCGAATGCGACGCCATGACCGAACACTACTATCGCCTGCGGGATTACGCCCTCAGCCATCCCGAAAGCAACCCCATTATGCGCATCATCGACTAACCCTTCAGACAACGGCACCCCATCATGATGAATATCACCTTATCCCCGGCAACCGCCGGTCTGCCCTTACCCTCTCAACGCACCATTCAACGAGCGCTGGCATTGCTGGAGCAGCATTTACGCAAACCGGGTGAAGCCTTCACCGCCCCGTTCATGGTGCGCGACTGGCTGCGCCTGCAAATGGCCCGGCTGGAGCGAGAAGTCTTTATGGTGCTCTATCTCGACAACCAGCATCGCTTGCTGGCGCATGAGTCCCTGTTTAGCGGCAGCATCGCCAGCACGCAGGTGCATCCGCGTGAAATCGTGAAGGGCGCACTGAAGCATAACGCTGCCGCGGTCATCGTGGCGCACTGCCATCCCTCCGGGCATGCCGCCCCCAGCGAGGCCGATCGACTCATTACCCAGCGGATACAGGACGCACTGGCGCTGATTGACGTCCGGGTGCTGGACCACTGCATTGTCGGCGGCATGACCGTGTACTCATTCGCCGAACACGGGCTCTTATGATTTATCCGACGCAATCAGGAGGCACTACATGCCATCACCCCATAATGTTCCCGCCTGGGGGCTGAAACGCAACGTCACGCCGCAGTTTGGCGCCCGTCTGGTACAGGAGAGGGAACGACTGCATTTTCTGGCCGACCGGGCAGACATCAGCGGAATTTTCAGCGACGCACAGCGCCATGATTTGGAGAATGCTTTTCCGCAGTTCATCAAGCATTTGGAATTGATGCTGCTTTCCGGTGAGCTCAATCCGCGTCATCAGCACTGTGTCACACTGTATTGCCATGGCCTGACCTGCGAAGCAGACAGCCTCGGCTCATACGGCTACGTCTACATTTCGATTTATCCGACATCTGAAACGCCCAGGTATAACGCCCCGCATTTTTAGTCTCACACCGTTCTTATTATCCAACAAAGAGATACGCCTTATGCGAACAGTACCCGCACCACCGTCAAGGGCGGCCCAAACATGCCCGTCTCCCATAACTGTCTGGCAATCCTTGCTCACCTACCTGCTGGCGCAGCACTACGGCCTGACGCTCAACGATACCGCGTTCAGCGACGATGCCGTGATACAGGCACACATCGATAACGGTATGTCCCTCGCGGATGTGCTGAATGCCATGGTGGAAAAGTTTGAGCTGGTGCGCATTGACCGCCGGGGCTTCACCGGACAGGCGCAATCGCCCCTTGTGACCGTCATCGACATCCTGCGCGCCCGCCGGGCCTGTGGCCTGATGACGCGAGCCGGCTACCGGGAGGTCACACGTGCCATTCAGGGAAGCAAGCAACCATGAGCAGTGACACACTCCCCACCGGCGCACTGCTCACGGGTATCCAGTGCAGTACCGCCCACATCACCGACGGAGATAACTCTCTGCTGTATCACGCTTCACATCAGCAGGAGGAGTATGGCCATGGTGAGTGGCTCCATTTTACCGGAACGGGGTATTTGATTAGGCTCCATGCCTGGCGACATCCGGTACTTCATCTTAAACGGTTAGGGGTGTCAAAAGCCTGCCGCCGGTTGGTTGTCACGCTGATGAACCATCACCCCATCGCTCTCCTTAACCTCGACGCTGCAGGCGATATTCTGCCGGGGATTGAGACCTTTGACTGGTGAACGTCCCCGGCATGCCCTCTGACCCGAGCACAATGACAGGTACCACAACATAACACCCGCCCTTAAACCGGCGGGTGTTTTCATTATGGGGTAGGAAATATGCAGACTGAACCAGAAGTATTAACCGACCACACAGAGGTGATTTGCTCGACCAGCATTGAACGTATCGTCACCGGGCGCAACGCCTCGCTGGCGCAGATTGAGAACTGCACCTCTGACATCCAATCACTTGAGACTTATAGGAAAGATGAGTGGCATCTTTGCCAAGTAAAATCCGGGGATGTTGGCTGCGTTGTAGTTCATCGTTACAATCAACGGGCTCGAAATCACTGATGTTTTCAGCGAAATGCGTTTGGGGGCCTAATCGGGGGCCCCGGTGTTTTTCGAATAGAGAAAAATGGTGTAATAACAATGGAAATGTGGTCTGTATTCGAATCCTACAGGGGCCATTAAGTATCAATGAGTTACGCTCATTCTCCCACTGCAAGATTTTCCAAAAGTGCCAGATTAGTGACATTGCCCGCCAAGACTTCGTCAATTTTTCTCGCATGTTCGGTTAGATGGGTTGGGGATAGGTGAGCATAGCGCTGTACCATTTCGATGCTCTCCCTGCCGCCCATTTCCTGGAGTGACGAAAGCGGCACATCTGCCTGAACCAACCAACTCGCCCACGTATGCCGCAGATCGTGAAAGCGGAAATCAGTTATTTCCGTCCTCCGTTTCCCGGTGTTCCAAGCTGAGTTATCATCAACCCGCATTTTACTGCGTGTTTATCGAGTAACTGACGGAGGGTTAAATCGTTGGAAGGGGAGTCGAAATCTCTTAAAAGCTCTCTGGATGTACTGCGGAGAGGGTTTTTCTTTGCTGAGTCCATATCATGCAATGCTTGCCTCCATGATTATGCTCTTTCCTATGCTCAGGAGCTCGTCCCTGGATATGGTTGAGAACTGGCACCGCGGCTTGATAAATTGTCGCCAGATGAATAGCAGGCTACTTGTACTGTTGCCGTTCTTCCCCGGCTTTCCCGTCGTGGAATTAATAAACGCCAGGCGGCCATCGGTGATAGGGCGGACTTCATCGACTGACTGCAGCGCCAATGAAAACCAACCCGTTGACGTGTCCGCCGGCAACAACATCACGATCGACTGATTCTGCACGCGGCATTGCTCCGCAGCCTTAAGCATCCACGGGGTGATGTGCTGTATGGCGGATTGCACCAGATAGAGCCGTAGCTCACCAAGTCGATAGACAGCGCGTTATCCTGCTCTGTCTGGTAGTGAGCGCATAGCGCGTTACCATCGTCTGCTGTTGCATCCAGTAAGAAGCCAAACTCAACGTCCAGTGCGTTGAAAATTTGCCATCGGTCTTTGTGTTCTGGTGGCGTGTTGCTGGCAAAAACAGTACTCAATTCTCACCTCACCAGCAGCGCGCGGCTGCGTTGACGCAAAACTCTATACGGGTTTTAATCCACGGAGTGTCGACTGCTCGCGCGAGTTTGAGGGATTTTTCCCAAATTTCAGCGGCCTTTCATACCATCCACGTTGTTCACATTCAGCCGCAATTCTGGCGATATTGCGGTATGCATGATGACTGGTCATGTTTAAATCCTGATTGGGTTATTGTAGCGCTCGTGGGACATAATCTCCCATGAGTTGCCGTTGTCTTTTGACAGCAATCGCCAGCAGCGGGCCACTGGCAACGTTAAATGCTTGTGTTGGTAGTCCGGTTGGGTTTCGTTTTGCCCTCCCTGTAGGCGCATGAACCCCCTCAGCTTTGACGCTGATTCGTTGCGGAATTCGTGGTTTCATATTTTCGGTGGATTATTTGGTGATTGGCGCCCAGCATGCGGAGTGAATGCCAGAGCGGCGGACTTTCTCAACGGCTTTTTCTAGCTTCATCAGTCGGTGACGGATGGACCTACTGGCCATATTTTTGCATTTTTAAAAGCCATTTCACTGCCAACATCAAACCCTGAAACGTCATATATCTCCCCATCACCGGACTCAATATAACCGCCGATTGAGTGCTGACATCCATGCGGGCCATAATGCTCCCACGGCCACGGCGTTCCTTTAAATCCACATATCACATAACCTCCATCAGTCCAATAACTACGCCATACCAGAAGATGGCGCATGAAACCAACATCCAAAACCAAACCTTTCCTCTAAAGCTCATGCTACCTCGACGTTTAGGCGTAAAAAAATCCGCTATCGGAAGCCATGCGTTGGCGCTCCGAACAGCTTTATCAATCTGCGCTGGCCAGGTTGCTACGTTGAACCAGTGGAGCGCATCGGTGGGAAAATAAAAAAAAAGCCCCGGGGTAGGGGCGAAAGATGATGATTACTTTTTTAGTGCAGCGAGATAAATCTAACAATTGTCGCGTATTTTTATTGTGGATTATCGTGCTGTCATTCATGAAAAAAACAGAGCATCAATCCACAAAACCAATAGCAAGCAAATTAAACGTGCTGTTTATGTTCGCAAGGAGAATAACCAACTACTGGCGATACACCGACTCGAAGAAGAGAGAAAGCGATGAATAAATGCCGTAACGGCGTAATTGTCTCGATTATCTCATTAGCCTTTCTGACCGTGTTGGGTACGGGGAGATTGCAGATTAAGCTATGGTAACTATGGTGGCCGCTGCATACTGGGTAATCATGCTGTTTGGCTCGTTAACTCTGATTGTGAGTTATGTGATGCGGAGTGAGAAATATGAGCAAAAATTATCAGTAATTGAAGTTAATCAATGATATGGTGAAGAGTAATCTCCTGTGTAGAGCGATAGACAAGATCTGCTTTATCATCATCGCTTGCTCGCTATCGTTGTCGGGCGGGTATTTACCGCAGTCTGCTAAGAACCCACAGACGCAATCGACCCGCTAGATAGTTTCCAGAGCGCCTGGCAGGCTATTTCAAAGGGTTGGAAGCTAAGCAAGGCGTCACCCGCAATAAACGCCAGAAAACCAAGTAGCTCGCCAAAGAGAATCCCCTTGGTGATGACATAAAACATGAGTATCTGATCATACCCGGCAGAAGCTTTCCAACAACCGTTAGAAGGTGCGCATTACGCTAAGGCGTTTCGCAGGCTGTACACCAATATGCCTGATAACTCTTATCTCCCGCTTCACACATTCTGGAGCATTGGTGTAGATGGCTCAAAGACGATTGCACCTAGAAGGATACCGAAAATAGTGGGATGACAAGCGTGGGGGCAGGAAAGACAGACTTCTCACGAGCACACATCATACGGTTTTCGCTACTAGGCTGGAGCGTAAATTTGTGTGGGGACACTTGACTCCATCCAACCTCCACATAATCTCAACATAAAAGCAACCTATCTTAGCTAAGATAGAGTAAGGATAAATGTTATCGTGGAAAACACTATATGATTTTTTTTGGTGGCTATTTTAGAAAGGGAGCGATAGCAATTCCGGCATTGATATTATTGAGTGGCTGTGTTGGCTCCAATAGACCTGATTTAACACAAAAAGTGCCTGATAAGTGGGACGTGGCTATGCCTGCATGGGGGCATCTCGTAGATTTACGCTCCTGGTGGCAAACTTTTAATGACCCGGTGTTAGACGAACTTGTAGAAAATGCGCTTGCTAATAACCTGAATATTGCCCAAGCCGAACAGTGGTTGAAAACAGCGCAAGCTCTGAATGGTGCTACCGCCAGTAGCTATTTACCTCATCTCCGAGCGGGAGTTCAACCTGTGCAAGATGCCGCTGCCCGGGATAATTACCTCCACGGCAGTATTGATATGGTATGGGAGCTCAGCCTCTATGGCGAGTCAGCCAACCGGCAACAGGCTGGGGAAGCCGTTGTTCTATCGGCTCAAGCCCGGGAGCAAGGGGTGCGTATTTCTGTCGTTGCAAACGTAGTGCAAAATTATTTACGTTTTATATATGCTGGCCGACAGTTGTCTCTACTGTCCTCTCAGGAGGCTGTTGAGAAACGTTTACATACATTAGCGGCGATCCGTAAAACCGCTCACATTGGTGATGCGGAAGAACAGATCAGTTCTTCTTTGCGTATGGCACGTTTACAGGCCAACATCATTGAATTACAGCAAGTTAGAGAGCAATCATCCCGGGCACTGGCGCTACTGACGAACAAGACACTGACACAGACGGTGCAACTATTACATGATAAAATAAATTTAACTCCGGATATTCGTATTAAAGAGATACCCGCCGATTTGCTGCGTACGCGCCCTGATATTAGACAAGCAGAAGCTGATGTATTGCAATCTGCCGCTGATGTGGGGCTGGCTCAAGCTGCGCTTTATCCTCGTCTGACGTTAAGCGGTTCATTATTATATGCATATAACCAGACAGAAAATTATCGCCGCAGTGGCAGTAATAGTATCCCTGCCCTTGGTCCTATCATTGATATTCCATTGTGGGATTGGGGGATGCGTTTAGCGAATAAACATGCCAAAGAACACGAGCTTCAGGCAGCACTGCTGGGATATCGCAAAGCGGTGCAAGATGGTGTTGGTGAGACTGAGGATGCGCTATCTTCGCTGAACTACCAAAATCAATGCCTTCAAGCTCTGCATACTGCTTTTGAGCAACAAAATCATTTACGCATTATGCAACAGAAACTAAACCAACTGGGGTTATCCAGTGAATATGATGGTTTAAGTGGGAAGAGCACGATGTTGCAAGTAGAGTCTGAATTAGTTGAGGCAGAGTTTAAGCATGCTTCTGCTTTCGTCACCTTATTCAAAGCGTTGGGCGGTGCGCCGTTGTCAGCAGTCTCCGAGTCATTTACTACACACGCAGAGGGCCGGTAATGATTTCACTCGCGCGGAAATCACTGATTCACGAATGGCGACGTTTTGTCCCTGTGGGACTCTCTGTTGGTTTTTCCGGTATTTTATTGATTGTTCAGGTGGCGTTGGTGCTTGGGATTTTTGGCAGTGCGGCAATATACATAAACGCTTCCTCTGCTGATGTTTGGATTGGATATCCCGGTACCCAAAGTGTTAATTATGGTCGACTGATTGGGCCGGATGTTAAAACCCACTTGCGTATGGATCCTGAGATCGCAGAGGTTGAGTCTTATCTCTGGGTGGATGGCGACTGGTACACCCCGAATGCGGACGGTGGTAGTGTGTCTGTTTATCTTTCTGGTATTTCAACTCGCCCTGAAGCGATGATGTTTTCGCGGCTTCTTCCTGTTGAACTGCGAGAAAAGCTGCGTGAGCCTGGTGCTGTTATCGTTGATCCCGCTGATTTGGCTACGCTGGGTTCACATGTAGGGGGGCATGCTTGGATTAATAAACAGCCTGTATATATCGTTGGCATACTGAAAGGTTTACGCGGATTGGGCGGTATTAATGTGCTCTCCTCTCATGAAAGTGCTTTAACGATCGCTGGGCTGCAGGAAGGAGAAGGTAGCACCTATTATCTTGCGCGGTTAAAGCAACCAGGGCAGCTCTCTAGTGTATTAGCGCGCTTCTCACAACCGGACAAACGCTTCGGCCTATATGAAATGTGGTCGTCCAATGACTTTGCCTCACGTTCGCAGCTGTACTGGTTGCTGGATACAGGTGCGGGTGTAGCCGTATTATTTATGGCGGGATTGGTCTGCTTGGTTGGGGCCATGATTACCAGTCAGTCACTTAAAACAGTCATTACTAGCTACAGCCGCGAATATGCCACGCTCAACGCATTGGGTGCAAGTCGCTTCGCTCTTGCAAAGGTTGTGGTGGAGCAATCCTGCTGGATTGGCAGCATTGGGCTTCTCTTCTCGGCTATAGTAAGTGCACTGTTACTCAGTATTGCCAAACACTATCAGGTACCGGTAGAGATCACACCCTTTGCCATGCTGAGTTGTATATTCTTGGTGGCTTGTATGGTGCTACTTTCAAGTTTGTCAGCTGTAAGGGAACAGTTAAATATCGATCCTTCACTACTGTTACGCTGACTAAAAGGTTAAGAAACATGGTTAATTTTTACAGCCACTCATCACAGCCTGTTTTGCAGGCTCAGGACATCAGTAAATCGTTCCTGACCGGAAGTTTGACCGTACCGGTGTTAAGGCACCTTTCATTAACGGTAAACCCTGGGGAGTTAACTCTCATTTCCGGTCCTTCTGGGTGTGGAAAAAGCACGCTCTTGTCTTTGCTCTCTGGTCTGCAACAACCAGATAGTGGTAAGGCTATTGCGCTAGGAATCGATCTCAGCACATTTAGCAGGGCAGCAATGGAAAGGTTTCGCCTTGAACATACTGGTTTTATATTTCAAGGATTTAATCTATTCCCCTCTTTAACAGCGATCGAGCAAGTGCAACTCCCTATGGGGTACCTAGGGGTAAGCAAGCGAACAAGTGAAGAGCGTGCTATGGCGGCACTTGAGGACGTTGGGCTAAGCCACCGGGCGCACATGTATCCGGCACAGCTTTCCGGTGGGGAGAAGCAACGGGTAGCAATTGCGCGCGCAGTAGCAAAAGCACCGAAGCTGTTATTTGCAGATGAGCCAACCAGCGCATTAGATGCGGAAAGCGGGCAGCGAGTGATCAACATTCTACACCGGATTGCCCGAACATATGGCGTTACGACGCTGTGTGTAAGTCACGATCCGCGTTTGATGAGTCATGCAGATCGCCTTTTGCATATGGAAGATGGCGCTATTCAGCAAGATGCACAGACATCGAATCATAAGAATTGAGGCAAGAACGATGAATTTGAAAGAATTAAAGTGGGGGGGGATATCTGTCATCGTTAGCTTATGGATGCTGTCTGGTTGTGATGATAAACCGGTAAAACCTGTTGCGACTGCCCCAACCCAAGCGGTAGTGCCAGTGGCGATTGCTCGCGGAAAAGTCGATGTGGATGGGGGGATCGTAGCCTTATCATTTCCATCAGAAGGCGTGGTCGACAAAGTCTTGGTCACTGAAGGTCAGGCAGTTCAGAAAGGGCAAATACTGATGCAACAGGATCATCGCCTATATTACGCAGATAAACGTGTAGCAGAAAGTGAAATCGCTGTGGCAGTTGCGCAGTTACAAGGGATAGGTGAACAACTACCGGGGCTAAAACAAAAAGCGACTCGCTTGAAGATGGCTGCCCAAGCTGGAGCTGCTCAAATGCAGCTCAGCGATGAGGCTTATGAGGCTGTGCAACAGGCAAAAACAGCCGTTACTGTTGCTCAGGCTCAAGCAAATCTGGCTGAAAGACGCTTAGCTAAACTAGTTGAACATGGCGCGCAACTTGACCTGCGAGCTCCTTTTGCTGGTTCTATTGTGAAATTAAATGCTCAGGAAGGCGCGTTTATTTCGAGCGGCCAGCCCGTCATACTCTTTTTGCCTAACAAACCGTTCATCATCCGAGCCGAGCTGAATGAAAGCTATCTAGCAGGCGTAAAAGTGGGTATGAAAGCCAAAGTGCAAATTGATAATGACAGTGAAAGAAAGGATTTGCCCACAGCCCACGTTATTCGCATTAGTTCCACTTTCGTGCTGAGCCAATTGCAAGAAAACGCCCAGCAGAGTCCTCGGCGCGTCGTAGAATGCATTCTGGCATTTGATAGTGAGCCATCCACGTTGGTCGGGCAAAATGTAGTTGTGAGTTTTTATGACAATCCGTAATGTATTTTAATAAAATTTAGAGAAGAGTTTCATGAATATAGTGATTCCCCCCAGTCAGCAATTGGACTGGGTTGTACAGTGTGATTTTGATGGCACTATCAGCTTAAATGATGTCGCCGATACTTTGTTAGAGCGTTTTGGTTTGCCGGGTTGGGAGCACCTCGAACAAGAGTGGGAAAACGGCATTATTGGTTCCAGCGACTGTATGCGTGGTCAGGTTGCGCTTTTGGACATGACTCGAGAGCAGCTTGATTCGCATCTGGATACCATTGAAATTGATCCCCAATTTCCAGCGTTTGTCGCTGCAGCCAGTCGTTTGGGATGGGCAGTTCATATCGTCAGTGATGGTTTGGACTATGCAATTAGCTCAATCCTGGCCCGCCATGGCTTAGGGCATTTGACCGTTTTTGCCAATCATTTAGTGCAAGAGGGGGAGCGAAAATGGCGGCTGGAAACGCCTTGGTTCCGTGGCAGTTGCTTAAAAGGGAGTGCAAATTGTAAATGTCACTTGCTGAATCTACAGAAGCAGCGCAGGCAACAGGTACTATACGTGGGTGACGGCAGTTCTGATTTTTGTGTCTCAGGCAAAGCGGATATAGTGATGGCTAAGTCACGTTTGCTCGCTTATTGCCAGCAGCACGATATCCCTCATTTAAGAATGAACAACTTTAAAGATGCTACCAATTTGCTGTATTCATTCGTAGCACGGAACTTGAGGGATAAAGCTGTATGAGCATGAATGACTACTGGCTCGAAGGGCGAGGGGAGCGAGCTGAAACCGGAGTTCTATTGATTCATGGGCTGACAGGAACGCCTAATGAGATGCGCATTCTGGCCCGAGGGTTGAACAACGCGGGCTTCACCGTCTACGCTGTTCAGCTTGCCGGACATTGCGGTACTCTAAACGATCTGTTGGAGTCGACTTGGCAAGAATGGTTGGCCAGCGTGCGTGCCGGGGCTGACAAACTCATGGTAAAGGTAAAGAAACTGATCGTGGGTGGCCTTTCGATGGGAGCGGTGTTGGCATTGGCATTGGCAACTGAGAGGCCGCAGCAGATCGCTGGGGTTATGGCACTTTCCAGTACGTTTCGCCATGATGGTTGGAGCATGCCAAAATATACCCGCCTGGCATTTATTCTACCGTATCTTCGGATGCTCGGTATTGGCCGTCAAAAAATGTTTTACGAGAAGCCACCTTACGGTATTAAAGATAAGGCACTTCGCAAGCGTATGGTCTCGCAGATGCATGCGGGTAATAGTGCTGAGGCGGGATTACCCGGCAATCCATTCTGGTCTGTAGTGGAAATGCAGAAACTGTCCTCCTACGTGTTGAAGCGTCTTGCGCGTGTGCAAGCGCCCAGTTTAGTGCTGCATTCTAGTCACGATGATATTGCTTCAGTAAAAAATGCGATGGATATTGTCAAAGGCGTCCGCCATGCACCAGTGCAATTGGTACTGCTTGAAGACAGTTATCACATGATTACCATCGATCGTGAACGGCGTAAAGTGAATGAACTCTGTATTAATTTTGCTATAGAACGATCTTTAGCAGACGAGAATGTTGCGGAACTAATATCTACCCCTGGAACGCTAAGTGAACCTTCTGGAGGGTGTTTATGAGTATGACTGTTTTAATCTTGTGGGGCCTCAATGCTATCCTTGATAGTGTTGGGCAGTTAGCGTTTAAAGCAGCTGCAGTGGATTCGCTGAAAGATAAAAGTCGTTCGAGTTGGATACGAATGAGTCTTAGGCCTTATGTTTGGTGTGGGATAATCTGCTATGTCGCCGAATTCTTGCTGTGGATCGCCTTTCTGTCGCTGGTTCCGCTGTCTGAAGGGGTTTTGCTCGGCTCGATTAATATTGTAGCCGTTATGGTGCTTGGCAGGATTATCTTCCGTGAGACTATGTCTCCAATGCGAGTGCTCGGTATTGCTTGTGTGTCTCTCGGTGTCGCCGTTGTTGGATTACAGGGTTAATTATGAAACGTTTCTATTTCATTGGCTTTATGGTCTTAATGGTTTTTGATACTATAACACAAATCAGTATCAAGTACGCTGGCGACCAAGCATTGCCATTTGAATTATCAACTAATTGGTTGGGGCGACTCTTTGGTCAACCCTGGATTTATGGTGCAGTAGTTGGGTATATTGGTGCTTTCTTTACTTGGATCACGTTGCTTAAACGTGCGCCGATAGGACCAGCCTTTGCTGCTTCACACTTGGAAATCATTTCTGTGTTGGTGCTTTCTTCCCTTCTGTTTAACGAAAATATTGGTTGGGCTAAAATAGTCGGTTGTGGTCTTATCTTGCTGGGAATTCTTTTACTCGCGATCAGTGAAACCTCTGAGTCGGAAAAAAAGAAAGACAAGAACAACGGTTATACAACCAAGGCGGAAGGAATGTAGCCCATTTATTGGGTAAGCAAGCGACGTCTTGTTAAACACATCTGCTTTATGAGCATTCGTCCATGTTACTGATAAAGGAGGAAAAGGGTTGTTTCCTCCTTTGTGGCTATCAGTGAGCCAGCATGTATATGAGTTTATCATTACACTTTTCGGCTGAATGCAAGGGCTTCAAGCAATTGCAGGTTCAGCGTAGCATGCTCATTATGGAGCTCATTTAGCGTTTCACCAAATATCAGCTGCTGACCATCGGCGGCGCTAAGCCAGCGCTTCCAAGCCGTTTGGTACTGCCATTCAGAGACTTCCCCCGTAATGTCGCTACCCACCAAACTACCGCTGAGTGCCTTAATGATGCGTAACGCTTCGGGGATCGTCATCTGCCCTTGATCCCAATTAGTACGAACGACGGATGGGGAAAACACGTCTTTATCAATACTAAGGTAAGTCGGCTCAGGTTGTTGTGCCAGCATCGAACAGAAAGCCTCACATAGCGTCTCGCTGCTGTTAAAATGCTGGAATGCCTTGCCAATTCCGATGTTCTTTCCCCAGCCTACATTTACTCCTGTACTCCAATAAGTCACCCTACCACGAAAAAGCGGCGCCAGATAATTTTCCCAGGCGTGTTTTACGCTAATATCCTGAGAGGTGACCCCCACCACGTGAATATGGCTGATCTGTGGGAGTAAGGCAGCATGGCGTACCCAAGACCCACAGTGAATACCCCAGGGAAATCGCATATTATCTGGATGATTATCTAATACGATAAGGCGCATAGATCCAGTTTTGTTTTTAAGGCAGTGTTGTACCAAGGGGAGGGTCAAGTGATGAAAGTCTCCGCTGCCTATTAACACAGTGCCATATTGCTCTGTGGGGGGAAGCGTCTTTTCTGTCTCAGCCCAAAACTGGCGAAAATGCTTAATGCTACACCCAAAGCGGACTTGCTCACGCCAGTGAGTTGCTGGGCGTAAGCGGTTTTCATTGGGCAAGCGCCGGATAGAATCATCTAAATCAAGTACGAGGGTCGGCAGTTTCATTTCATGTCCTCGCATCCAACTTAGAGCGGTCACCTTCAAATGAATTAGAAAACCTGCGTATCAAGGTGCGCAAAAGCGGACTGCGAATATAAACCGCATGACGGGTAAAGGTAAATTTAGCTCCCAAGCTAGCTTTAACCTCGGGATCTGTCCAACCAGCGATATAGTGCTTCAAGCCATGCTGCAGCGCGTACTCTAGGTTCACTATCCAACTTAAGAAATAGAGATTCAGTTCTCGAGCATGAGGGTAACGCAAGCCAATATATTTATCGATCAGATTCCCCCTAAACGCGTAACACAAATTCCAGCCAATCAGGAGGTTATCGCTGCGCCGACGATATTCGAAAACAATACCGTTGCTGTTATTATCTCGCAACAGTTGACATATGAAATCGTAAGTCAGGTGATCAAAATGTATTTCACTCTGAGAATATACTTCTTCGTACAGATCATAATATTCACGGGTAACTCGCTCGTCAATTTCATTATAGAACCTTCCTGTTGGAATGACAGTTACGATAACATCATTCCGACTTTTTATTTTACGACGTAGATTTTTACGTCGGCTATAGGAAAGTTGTGCAAGATAGGATTCAATAGAGTCAAAATCCACTGGTACATAGGCGAGAGCTTGGCCCTCTACGACAATATAACCTTGCTTGACGGCGCTTTTTATTACTGCATCAGCATAGTCATTTTCCATTTCTGATAATAATGGTGAGCTTTGCGGAATATCCTTAATAATAGTGATTTTACATAAAGGGGAAATCTGTTGCTGCAAGAGTTCAATAAAATACTCAGGAAGGAGATCAGCGCTAAACGGTACATATTCGCTGACGGTTGTACCTACAAACGCCGTGTTAATCGATAACCATTTAGCCCATCGTGCATATAATGGTAGACGTTGAATACGGGCTCTTGCCTTGTCTTCCATGGTGGTAAGCAAGTGAAAGCGCATGAAAAAAGCTAAAATTTGTTCATGCCCCAGAAGACGAAAACTGTCTGGGGGCATTTCCCCAAAGGCCTGTAACAGACCTTTGGGTTCAAGTTGGTTCAACCAAGTCATTAAGCGTTCTTAGCTCTGCTGATCAGTTGATCCAACAGGGTTAGAGCTTCATCGATTTCTGCTTTGGTAATCATCAATGATGGGGCAAAGGTAATGACGTTCTTGTAATATCCGCCAACATCCAGGACCAAGCCACGTTTCTGGCCTTGATACTCCAGATTTCCTTCCAAGCCCATATCGACCATTTTATCTAAAAGTTCGCGGTTTGGAGTAAAGCCGTCTTCGGTACAGATCTCTGCACGCAGTGCTAGACCCATTCCATCCACATCGCCGATTTCTTTATGCCGTTTTTGCAGCTCTTGCAGTCCATCAAGGAAGTAAGCGCCGCTGTCACGCACTTGTTTACCGAAATCAACTTCATGCGTCATTTTCATAACTTCCAGACCCAGTGCAGTTCCCAGTGGGTTAGATGCGAAGGTTGAGTGTGTTGAGCCTGGTGGGAAAACGCCTGGGTTAATCAGTTCTTCACGCGCCCACAGACCGGACAATGGATTCAGACCATTAGTCAATGCTTTAGCGAAAACCAGCACATCTGGCTTGATGCCGAAATTTTCTACTGACCAAAGTTTACCTGTCCGCCAGAACCCCATCTGGATTTCATCAACCACTAATAAGATGCCGTGAGTGTCCAGTACTTTTTTTAGGCCTGTGAAGAAGTTTGCAGGTGGGATGACATAACCACCAGTCCCCTGAATAGGTTCAATATAGAATGCTGCATATTCGCACTGATTGGTTTTCGGATCCCAGATGGCGTGATATTCGTTTTCGAACTTGCGGGCGAACTCACTCACGATGTGATCCGCATACTCTTCTGATGTCATGCCTTTAGGACGGCGGAATGGATAAGGGAACGGAACAAACTGTGCTCGATCGCCGAAATGACCGAAACGACGACGATAACGATAGCTGGACGTAATTGAAGAAGCGCCTAATGTGCGTCCATGATAGCCCCCTTCAAAGGCGAACATCAAACTTTTGCCATTGCTTGCATTACGTACTACTTTGAGTGAATCTTCAATCGCCTGCGCGCCACCGACGTTGAAGTGCACGCGACCACTATGGCCCCATTTCTGTTCTGCGTCTTGGGCAATGAATTTGGCCAGCTCTATTTTAGTTGGGTGTAAGTATTGGCTGGCGATTTGCGGCAAGGTATCAATCTGATTTTTAAGCGTTTCTTCCAATCTAGGGTTTTTATAACCAAAGTTAACTGCCGAGTACCACATCTGCAAATCCAGATATGCAGTGTCATTCTCATCAAACATATAACTACCGTTGCAATGCTTGAAGATTTTCGGCGGGTTTACATAGTGAACGGTGTCACCGTGCGAACAGTATTTTTCCTCATCGGCAAGAAGCGCTTGTATATCTAGGGACATGAAAATGATACTCCGAATGGTCCAAAAAACGTTAGTGGCTAACAGTATAGATGGGTTCTGTGGAGTTTATGTGGAGTTAAAGATGTAAGATAATAAATTTGATAAAGAGCACTGACCCTGACACAAAATCCTGCGCCATTCAGAAACCGAATCCCGGCATGATCGACACTCCCTGAGCAGAGGTGGTGCCGATGAAAAAATCACGATTCACCGAAGAGCAGCTCGTCTTTATCCTGAAGCAGGTAGATCTGAACCTCGACAAGGCGTTGCTGCAGGACGTGTGGAAAGATAGATGAGGAAGGGCGTTCCTACAATGTCGCATTGACGCAGTTAGGGAGCGAGATTTCAATACAGGTACCACCAAGCTCGCTGTGACGATATGTGGCTTGCCCGCCGTGCGCTAGAGCAATGGCGTTGACTACCGCCAGGCCGAGTCCGCTGCCGTTGATTTCTTTCTTACCGCTAGTGTGGGAACGGAAAAATGCTTCGAAAATGGCAGTACATTCCTCATCTGCGATACCGGGCCCTTCATCTTCCACTGTTATGATAATATCGCTGCGCCTTGCTGAGCAACGCATCCGCAGCAGACCGGGGTCGGCATATTTGCAGGCGTTGCTGAGCAGGGCTATAAAGATTTGGCGGAGGCGTACCTCATCGACATAACACACCACATCCGCGGCTTCGATGACGGGCTTAAGACCACTGGCGGTGAGGTGGCTATTAAACGTTTCTACGCAATTGTGTAACAGTGCTTTCAGATGTACCGTTTCACGGTAAATGTATAATTGACCGCTGTCCGATAGGCTGAGTACGCGTAAATCGTCGATCAAACGGGACAGTCCTTCAGTTTGCCGAATCAGCATGTCGAACTGCCTACTGTCGTTCGCAAATAGGCCGTCCCGTAGACCTTGCAGACGGCCCTGAATAACTGTAACCGGGGTACGTAATTCATGGGCGATAGCTGCATTCCATTTTTTCATATCATCAGACATTGCTTCGAGCTTGCCTGCCATAGAGTTAAAATCATTGATAAGCCGGACTATTTCGATGGTATGGCAGTGATGGTGGTTCACTCGTTCGCTAAGCTGGCCTTCAGAGATTTTTCTGGCGCTGTGAGCCACTGACTGTAATGGTTTAATAAGTCTTTTGGCAAAACTCAACGATAGATAACTGGCGAGCACCGAAGAGAGTAGAACGGATAATATCGTCATTAGGCTGTCATGTATCCAGGAAAACGCCGGAGGAGAATGCCAATCGTAGAAAATCATGAAGTAGGTGCTATAGACGGCAGAAATGAGCACTAATGTGGAAATCACCACTTTTAGCGTTAGGAGGAAAAGCTGACTATTGATGCTGCGATGTACCATATCAATCCCCCAGCCGGTAACCAAAACCACGGATGCTTTCAGGAATATTAGATAATCCAGCTTGGCTAAATTTCTTTCTGAGTTTGCTGACATGACTGTCTACTGTGCGCTCATTAGCATCATTCTCCGGCAGGCAGTTCTCTAGTAACTCTTGTCGCGTAAAAACCCGTTTGGGATAACGAATAAGGTGTGTTAATAATCTGAACTCGGTTGATGTTAGCTTATCACCGATGTCTTCGCCGGTGTTTTTTATTGTAACTTGGTGATGTTCAATGTTTATTTCAATGTTTTTTGTGGAATAAACTGAAAGATCTTTGTTGTTACGGTGAAACGAAACCCTGCGCAAAATAATGTTCACTCTGGCAATCACCTCTGCTGGATTAAATGGCTTGACAATATAATCGTCAGCACCATTACGCAGAGCATGGATTTTGTCAACATCCGTATCTAATGCGGTTAGCATCATGACTGGTGTATCGTGCGTCTTGCGAATTTCATTCAGCACCTGCCAGCCGTTCATTAACGGCATTTTGATATCCAGAATCACGAACTGTGGTAGCGTGGCCTGAAACAGTGCGATGGCTTGCCGTCCGTTGTGCGCAGGCACGACCTCGAAACCTTCGTTTCTAAGATAAGCAGTAAGGATCTCGGTAATTTCATATTCATCTTCCGCAAGAAGAATTTTAATGGTTTTCATTCAATCTCCCAAGCATGAATGCTACTTTCCACATGAAACCTCCACACTATCTCCACACAATCTTGTTATAAGAATTTTATACTAAGCTCAAGCATCCAGTCTTCTGAATATTTCGACATGGCCGCTTAGAAAACTTGGATTTTCAGCTCTACGAGCCAAAAGGGGAGTTCATATGCGACTGTCAACAGAACGTATGTGATAATGGCGTTATGACGTAGGTGAGTCAATAGGTCTGATGGGATAATGGTTGCTCAAAAAAAGAGCTAAAATGGTGATGCCGTGCTGGCTACTCTCTCAGAAATGGAGGCCCGGGGAATGAGTGAGTTAGAGATAAAACTTGTTGGGATTGTGCGGGTGAGTTACGGTGTACGGTTCGGGAGCAAGTTAGTCGCGGTGAATTTTAGCAGAGCGATTATATCGCATGGGTTGCTAGATGTTGCCCGTGTGGATACTGTAAACTTGCCAGATAAATCTATACGGTGGATGTTGGTTAGAGTGTCGTCGACTAAATTTGTGCTTCTGGTTATCACTATTTGAGCGTGAAGAACACATTAATTAATACTCTTTAACAACGAATTAATTTCCCTCTCTCATAGGTGAAAAGTAGCATAATGAAGCATCACTCCCACCCATCGATAAGAACGCAGTATATCTCTAGGCCAAAGACTTATTCTTATCTATTTCTGCTAATTATTGCAGCCATAATTATTTTGGTTGGCAATTCTCCTGATGACATTTATCCTCTCGTTACTGCTATTAGTGCATTTGTTTTCGTTGTGGGGATAGGATACTTACTCTCCGCGAAGGTACTGTTTGCCATATCGACCGGTAGTGTGCTAGTTATCGTGCTGCAGTTTATTAATCAGCTTAAAGTGCATTATTATAAAGACAAATTGATGTTCTCCGATCTCTTTATGCTGACCGACCTCTCAAATATCGGCACGTTGTTTCATTATCCGGAAGCTGGGTTGGCCTTGGTCGGATTGGGAGGGATTGTTGCTATTACGCTCATCGTTGGCTGGCGTGCAGTACCCCGTCGACGTGGGGTTACGCCGAGAGTCGTTGCTCTTTGTATGATGTCCGTTAGCGGTGGGGTGCTGAGCCAATGTGTGCTCTTTTATCAACAAGACTGGGCCGGCACTTTACCGGGCGGAACAGGCGTGGTGTCTAATCTGGTGATGTCGAGCAGCCAGATGAACTATGACTCTCCCTCCTTTCCCGATGACAGTTCTGAGAACTTTACTACCCGCACATCTGTGCTAAATAAAGTATCCCAGGCATCTGATAATATGCACCCAGATATTGTACTGCTGCTGCAGGAGTCCACCACTGATCCTCGATTGTATCAGCTTCCCGATCCGGCATTGCTGCCGCATTTTTCCATGTTTGAACAAGGGACGGCGGTGAAAGCGCATACGCTGATGCGAGTACAAACTTTCGGAGGGGGGACTTGGTTATCGGAGTTTTCAGTCCTCACGGGGTTGCGCAGCGATGATTTTGGTACCAAGAAAAATGCGGTTTTTTACTCGGTTATCGACCATGTGAATGACAGTCTTTTCAAGCAGATGAAAGCTAATGGTTATTATACCGTGGTTCTCACTCCCTTTAATAAGTCAGCTTATAACGCCGGCCACGCCTATACCATGATGGGAGTCGATAAAATTATCCAACCCCAGGAATTAGGTTATCCTGGTAGCTTGCAGGATAACCTGTGGCATATCAGCACCGCCGACATACTGCATTACATCAAAAAAATACTGGATACCCATACTGACAAGCCAGTGTTTGTTTATGCGTTGACCATGTATGAGCATGGGCCTTATGACGCTAGCCACAAAGATAACTATCAACTGAGGCCAGTGGTAACAAACAAAACTTCCGCAGCTAAGTTCAGCCACTATATGGAAAAAATACAAACCTCCGACGCAGCGATGTCAGAATTTTTCCAGTTTATCGATCAGCGTCAAAAGCCCACAATGTTTATGTATTTTGGTGATCATCAGCCGAATATTGATTGGGAGAATGGGTATTCGACATCACTACCAGATGCCGCACATTTGACGCAGTTCAGTTTGCGAGACAATGCCAATATGCAGCCTGTTGCAGACTTGGGGTCGATAACTGATATCGCCTTTTTAGGAGGGATTCTGCTTGAACAAGCCAGACTAAAGGTGTCGCCCTTCTATCAGGCTAATATCGACATGCGACACTTGTGCAAAGGGGCTTTGAACGATTGCGAAGATCAATCACTTTTTAACAGCTATAGGCACTACATTTATAATATTCTTAAGGTGGCTTCTCAGGACTGAGTAATTGAAACAGGTGCAGAGATAATGCAATAATAAATTTATCTTAAAGGGTTTTTTGCGTTATGCTTGCTCCCCGAGCGGTGCAAGCATTTAGCCAACATTCCAAATTTATCCTGTCGGAATGCCCGTCCTTCTCTTATTCGTACTGTACTGTCTTATCTGAGAAGTATTGATATTCAGCTAGCTAAATTTTCCAAGAGACTGGTCGGGCTTAGCGGAGATAAGCCGTGGCGGGATGCTCTCTTTGTAACGATTGCGCCAGTTGAAAAATCGACAGTGTTGATGGCGGAATTATATAATTATATGGTAGATTTCATACTATTAGTGTGATGGTAACAGATTTATTTATGTTGTTTCGGTAGGGGGGATATACATATGAATGGCAGAATGGCGTGGTTTTATCGCAAAAATCTAACAAGTAATAATATTTATATAAAGTTGTGATCTTAGCGTTCAAATCAAAAAAGAATAAAATATGACATTATTCTGAATAACAAGTGAGTTGCCGTGATTTTAGGGGGGGGGGTTGGGAGGGGCGGGGTTGCTCTGTTTTATTGACTCCAATATCTATATCATGCCGTTCTTACGATAATTAAAAGCATCGTGCACCCCAGCCGAATTCGGCTTTTTCCGTAAATTATAAATATGAGCGTCAACAACACGTTCACAAGTATCACTCTCTGGCAAGCACTTACTCAACAATGTCTGCTGTGAGTAGAATTTTCTTGGTGAACGCATTAATATTGATAGCTACAAGAATTCTGTTGGCGTAAGGCTTAAAGGGGTTTTAATATCATCGGCGTAATAAATTTGAGCTAAAATTGCATTTTCATCAAGTTGTACTTGGCCGCAAGTAATGAGGACAGATTTTATGTTCGGTGCAGTTGTTCTTCTTAGTACCGCATGTACCCGTGCGACAACCTCTTCCAGATTATATGACCTCGCAATATAGTCATCAATACCGTGCCTTAGTGAAGTGTTCTTATTCTGTATTTCTCCTGTTACTGTCAACATTATTATAGGTACGACACTCTTTCTACGTATACGTGCTAGTATTTCATAGCCATTGATTCCTGACAGTTGGGCATCAAGTAAGATTAAGTCAGATTGCCAGGAAAAAACATCTCTAGTCCTTTAGGACCATCACCTGCTTTGGCCAAGGCGAAGTCGTCTTTTTCTAGATGCTTTTCTAGGGCTTCCGTCGTATGTATACCAGCTTCAATGATTAGCACTCTCTTTTTTCCATATCCTACCCTTTTCCTGCCATTCAAGTCACGGTCATTGATGGCAGGTAGTAGACATTGATGCTGTATAGCATATGGCTATGAATTTCTCTTCATATTGCCTGCAACTATAAAAAATTAAATATTCCTATAACAATTATTTTATGTATATAAATGCGTATAAATAGATGATAATGTTTTTATTCACCTTTGCCAGTAAATAGATGCCACTAGCGATCAGTTTGATTTATCATCAATCTTATTCCCATTGATTAGTTCGTCATATATGCAAGCCAGCAAAAACATAAAGAAGAAATTATTAATGTTTATCGCGCTAGGTTTACGTAGAATCTCCTCATTTATTTTATCCGAGTGGTTAAGTAGGACATCTGATCTGTTTTTGCAAAAATCATAGAGTTGTTGGAAATTGAATATTTCAAAGTCATGAAGGCATGATGCAAAAAATGACAGGTTAGAGTCTAGTGTTCTAATTCCTTCGCGATCAAAATCTGCTAATTTTTCCACTCCTGGGACGTTGAGTTCTTTGTCGGATTTATTGTTCAAAAACTCGTCCCTGATTTTATAGATAATTGAGTTTTTGTCTTTAAAGAATAAAGGAAGCGTTATTTTGTTTAGTGCGACGTTTTCAGGTTTTTCTTTGTTTAACGATAGCGTTGATTCATCGATCAGTTCATTTTCAAAATCTTTGAGAAGAACCAGCTGAGAGTCAGCAGTTTCTAATAAACTGGATAAGCTTGATAGTTGTCTTCTAATTTTATACGGTAGCGCGTCACTATTTTTGTACTGAAGGCCATGTTCCATCTCAGCCCAGGAGTGTTGTAATGATGTCCTGATTTGTATTTCTGCTTTTAATCCAGCGAATTCTTTATATTCTGGTAAATTGGTTCTGTTTTTTTTCATCTGAATTACATAATGAAGAGACATATAGCCAAATTTATCAGGAGACTCACTTTTACGTTTGTCTATAGAGTTTTCAATATCAACGTCAAACTCACTTTCAACTATTCTCGCCACGCCATCAACGTCATCGGAGAATAATGTAATTACTCGGACGCCTACGATATCTGTGATTTCGTTTATATCATTGTATTTAGACTGTTTCTTAATGAGCTTATCCGAAAGGCTTTCTAATGTCTTAACTCTTTTGTTTACATTTATAATCTTTATGCCTTTAATTGCGTGTAATAAAATATCCTCAACCTTTGCTGAAAATTTATGGTAAACCGATTCCATTTTCTTATACTCTAGCAATATACTTTCATTTTTACTGTTGTCACTGACATTTAACATACTAACCTCTTTAATCGTTCAAATTCTCGAATTATACTCGTATAAAGGTACATATGCCACTCTACGTCGTAAGTTATACAATCCACAACGGGATACGTGCATAGGGTGCGAAAGAGATATGGACTACAACGCCATCAACAATTATCTGGCCTTCTTCTTGTAATAAATCGGCTCGCAGGCGCTGGAGGCATTGTCCAGAACCTGAGCCGCTACTGTCAGAACTGGCTTTGATGAAAGGAATATATATAGCATGGTGTAAAGGTACGTTCGCTGCCGTGCTCATAGATGTTCCATGATGCATCCGGACGGGCCTGGTTCAATCACGATTTTGGTGGGGAGTAATGTCTTAAAAATCAAAACTGTGATAGGTGGCTTTGTGGTTTCGTGCAAGCGAAGGTTTTGTCTTTTTTTTGTTTTTTTGTTTTTTTGTTTTTTTGTTTTTGTTTTAAGCCTGCTTTGGGAAGTCCCTGGTGTGGCAATAGAAAAGCATCCTAGTATCTTTTAAAAAGCGAATACGTGTTAGCGCATGTGCCCAGCCAACAGGGATAGCAGCGTGCCCGACAGGCAGGTCGGAAAGTCATGCCCCATACCAGGTAAGAGAACCAGGTTGGAGCCACGAATCGCCGCAGCCGTGGCGAACCCACCATTAGTTGCGACCATCAGATCTTTCTCCCCATGAATAATCAGCGACCTGCAACGAATTCGCCGTATCTCCGCGGTGCGGTCACCGGAATTAATGATGGCGCCAACTTGTCTGGCGGTTCCTACGTTGCTCGCCTCACGGCCACCTCGGTCCCAGGCTTCCAGGGCATAGTCACGCAGCGCTTTCTCGTTCCACTCGAGCGTTGAACCAATAAGCCTCATTATGTCCAGATAATTCCGAACACTTTCCAGCTGATTCCGGGGGGGACGGCGCACGAGATGCAAGATAGTCTTGTATGCTGGCTGGCCTACGCGTAGAGAGCCGGTTGTCGAGAAAATGGAGGTTAGCGTCCTGATGCGCTCAGGATAGCGGGCAGCGAGTGTCTGGGCGATCATTCCCCCCATCGACATACCCATTACATGCGCCATTTCTAGTTTCAAGCCATTCATGAGACCGATCACGTCTTCGGCCATATCAGCCAGGTTATAACCGGAAGTCCGTTTACGGAACAACTGCTGCAAGATCGTGGGAGGCGCCACGTCAGTAAAGAACGATTTGCCCGAATCGCGGTTGTCTAATGTTATGACGCGAAAACCTCGCTCAACCAGCCCGGCAATCAGCGTTTGTGGCCAATAGGTCAACTGTAGTCCTAAACCGACGATAAGAAGAACCGCAGGAGCGTCTTCTGAGCCGTGGCTACGATAGCAGAGCTTGCGTTGCATCGCTAACTCACAGAAGTGGTCGGTGCTCATGGGTGGCTACCTTGCTGCTGCAGTTCGATGTCGGCATGTAAGGGGGAATGGCTTACTGTCATGAACGAGAGATGCTTATCATCCACTTTTCCACGGCGCAATAACTTGATATCGCGAAAATAATCCATCGACATCACCCAAGGTTCGCGTGGTCCCTGTCGTGGCATGCTGTCCAGTACGCGCTGCACGTAGCCGGCTCCGAAGTCCAACAAGGGGCGAGTCTTGATACCATCCGGTGCTTTAGGCTCGCAAACGTTATAATCTTTGCGTTCCATGAAACCCAGCAAGCGGCAAAAATGGTCGCACAGCAGGCAAACTTTCAAGGTCCAGGATGAATTGGTGTAACCCACCGCAAACGCAAAATTGGGTACGCCGGAGAGCATCATGCCTTTGTAGGCGATGGTTTCACTCAGCACGACCGGTTTGCCGTCCTTGTATAGGGTGATGCCGCCAAACAGTTGTACGTTAAGCCCCGTGGCAGTAATGATAATGTCAGCCTTAAGCATCTTGCCCGATTTGAGCAATACACCGTGTTCGGTGAACCGTTCGACATGATCGGTCACGACGTCGGCTTTCCCTGCGCTGATAGTTTTGAACAAATCGCCTTCGGGAACTGAACAAAGACGTTGATCCCATGGGTTGTAGGGCGGATTAAAATGCACATCGACCGGGTAGTCTTTCGGCAATTCCTTACGGGTCAACCAAAGAAGCAGTTTTCGCGAGAGCTTAGGGAAGCGTTGGCAAAATCCCCAGAAAGCCAAAGTAATCTTGGCATTTTTATAGCGTGTCAGTGAGTAAGCTGTTTGTTCCGGTAGAATCTTGCGTAGAAAAGCTGCAACGGAATCATTCGCAGGCTGATTGATGATGTAGGAGGGAGTGCGCTGTAGCATGGTTACACTGGCAGCTTTGTCCGCCATGGCGGGAATCAAGGTCACCGCCGTTGCACCACTGCCAATGACGACGACTCGCTTGCCGGTGTAATCCAACTGTTCTGGCCAGTGTTGTGGGTGAATGATTTGCCCTTTGAAATGCTCACTGCCTTCAAAACGAGGACTGAACCCCTGATCGTAACGATAGTAACCGCCTGCACTGAACAACCAGCGGCATTCGATCACACGGATCTTAGCCGTATAACCGTCCTCGACTTGTACAGCCCATAAACCTTTGTCCGTTTGCCAGTTCGCGGAGATCACCTGCTGCTTATAATGAATGAAGGGAGCTAGCGCATATTCATCAATGGTTTCGTGCAGATACTCGAGAATGTCCGACGCATCGGCCAGAGATTTGGCTTTCGTCCAGGGTTTAAAGTCAAAACCAAAGGTATACAGATCCGAGTCCGAACGAATACCCGGATAACGGAACAGATCCCAGGTGCCGCCCATTTGTTCACGGGATTCGAGAATCGCAATGACTTTGTGCGGCTGATCGCGTCGCAGATAGGCTGCCGCACCTATGCCAGACACGCCAGCTCCCATGATCAATACGTCAAGTGGCTCAAGAGGAAGATCAGTATGAGAGGGCATGTCGAGCTCCTGATAGAGTGCTGTAGAAAATGATTTTTTGACTTGATCAAGTGAACATGTTAGTGCTGACAATTGGGGGGGGCAAGGTGCAAAATGCACCGCTTCGCTGCCATTTTAGGGGGATTTGCACTACAACCGATATTGGTCTGATTGAAGCACTGCCTTCAACCGAGTGTTGGATGATGGAGAGAAGAACAGATCGGTATCTTGATGGGGAGAGCGTGCAGAGCGTTGCAGTGAAGTATTGACCTGCCCCCAGTATTAGATACAACCGTT
>NZ_KV792448.1:0-1419 GCF_001808215.1 Serratia sp. HMSC15F11 | reverse complement strand
TACTAAATAAGGATGTATCCCGTTATCTCGATTCTAATTTGAGCATTCGCGATATAACCAATCAACTTAAAAATAATATTGATGATAAGGAAATCACAATGGAAAACAATTCTCTTTCTCTAGCAATTCGTTCCATAATTGAAAAGCAACCTATTGATGGTACAATTATTGGTGAACGTGGTTATGTTGTAGATCTACAACGTGATACCAATACTACTAACGCCGCTGGTGTTGTAGTTCATAAAACTGCCGACTCTTATATTGATCAGCTTTGGGCACAATCAGTACTAGCACAAGTGGCACAGCCTCAGATCTTTGCAGGTCTAGAAGGTATTGGTGAATTAGTTATCCCAGTTGCAAATAAACTGACTGGCGGTAATTTTACTTTCGTAGCTGAAGGTGCTGATTCACCAATGCACGATGCACCATTTACTAATATCAGTCTAAGACCAAAAAACTTTACTGGTTCAGTACTTCTAACCAAGACCCTACAACTAAGTAACAACTCCGCAGAACGTTACGTATCTGAACAGCTAGTTAAAACAGCAGCTTCTGATTTAGAAAACGAAATCTTAGGTTACATTGCTACTAATGCAACTCAACAGACTGCTGCTGTATTTGACCTTGCTGCAATTGAAGCTGCAATTGAAGCTTTAGCGATGGCAAACGTATATGTAGGTGATTGTGTAGCAGTAATGCATCCAGCCGTTTATTCATCAATGCGTCAAGTGCCAATGGCCGGTAACACCGCCGCTAAGATGCTTGTAGAAGGTTATCGTGATGAACAATATCTCGCTGATGAGATTCGTGTAATTGTCAGTACTCGCGTTCCTGTCGATAGCATTCTAATTGGTAATTTCTCCGATTTAGTCCTAGCTCAATGGGGAAATGTAGAATTAGATAGGGATCTAACTTCTAAACGTGCAAGCCAAGGTGTAGTACTACGTTCATTTGCCTATTGTGATTTCGCAGTGGGTCACAAGGATTCATTTGTACTAATTAAGAAGGCTTAATAGCATGAGAGCATTTAATAGTAAGCAAACTGAAGCACTGTTAAATGCTTTTGGCGAACAACTTGAAATAAATGGCGTGTCTTTCAAGGCAATTTTGGAAGTACGCCAAATTACCATTGAAGATTCTGATGGTGTTGCAATCGAATATGAATATTACTTTACGGCACGGAAGAATCCAGTACTTCAAGTTGGGACACTAATTGAAATTAACAATGCTACACAAATAATTTATAACCTAGATGATGATCTATCTGGGGTAGTTAATTATTACTATCGGAGGAAAGATTATGATTCTTGGAGTTAAGAAAGCAATAACAAAACTTATGACGTTCACACCGTGGGCGTCAAATCCATTAAAAAAACAATCTGAAGATACTAGGGTGTTTTGTTCCGAGATACAAGCAAA
>NZ_KV792447.1:0-1308 GCF_001808215.1 Serratia sp. HMSC15F11 | reverse complement strand
ACTAGGGTGTTTTGTTCCGAGATACAAGCAAATGAAGTACAAATGAATATGTCAGGACGTACAGAGAGTTCATTTTCGGTAGTATTCTATATTACTTTTGGAAATAACAAAACAAATCCAACAGAACAATTCTATATCTTAACGTCAGAAACAATGTCAATATTTCAATCAAAAGTACAGGAATGTTTTTTAAATGAGAATTTTATCATTAGTAAGCAACCCGTTTTTGACAATATCGGTACACATCAAGATCCAACTACTGGTATATGCACAGGGACCTTTCAACTAAATATTAGTGTAATCCAACGGAAGGAAAGCTAATGAACATTTCAACAGGACAAGACCTACAAATTTTTTACACTACTGATATTGGGAACAATAGTCCCAGTTTCGGTGGTTATCAGGAAATTGCAAACATTGCAGAATTTCCAACAATTTTACAAACAAGTTCGGTAGAGAATATCGAAACTTATGATAGTGATTATAGTTCAGTACTGACAGGGGATAAGGCAATTGACGCATTCCCGATTACTGTGAATTATGTTATCGATGAACCAAGCCATAAATTTTTAGAACAAGCGGCAGAACAACAAACTCCCATTCAAGTAAAAGTAAAATACAGTACTGATGAAGAAGCCAATGCCGAAAGCTATATAGTACTCAATGGATACGTTCAATCGCACAATCTCACAGGTGACAAGGACTCAGTTGTACAGAGATCATACCTGTTCACACCTGAAACTGTAGTTACTCAAGGATTCGCACCAATTCAACCATTACTACGCCGTTCTGATTATGGCCTAGGTAGCGATGGTATTGATGCACCTCAGTACACACCAGCAACAGGACAGATAGCAGGTAATGGTTTCATCCAGATCCCAGCAGCTGCATCCGGCAACCCTGCAAGTACTAACCTTATCGGTGTAGGACTCACGAATAACAAGAACGAAGCCTCGATCGTTATGTCTGAGACGGGCGATCTAAAGCTATATGCACGTAATCAGAACACTGCATGGACTCGTATCTATACCAGTACTGAACAAGATACACGTTATGCCCGCCTTGGTCAGCCTGCAAACTTTGGCAACTTAACCATTACCGGTACGATCTCCAGTACTGGCAAAATGATTGCCCCTGCAAGTAATGGTTTCCAGACCGCTAGTGCTGGTGATTATTGGTCATCACTAAGTGCCGAAGCTGGTTATGGGATGATATGGCGTTATAATTCTTCATCAACAAAAGCAAATGAATTTCTTGGTATCGACCAAAACAGTAAACTTGTATTCAGACAGGCAATTGATAACGCCA
>NZ_KV792446.1:0-794 GCF_001808215.1 Serratia sp. HMSC15F11 | reverse complement strand
CGGCCAACGAACTCGACCACTTCATAAATCAGGTGCATCCGCTCGCTGTCGGCACGCGGCTTCTTCCTGCCGTTGGCATCCCAGCATAACCAGCCGATCGCCAGCATTTTCAGCGACGGCACCATGATACTGGCGATGAAAATCACCATCGCCACCGGATAAGAGCCGCTCCCCCACAGCAGGACCACCCCCGCCATGATGGTGGAATTCATCTTGTTGCCCAGCGCCTCGGTCACCATGATCGGCATCAGGTTGGCCGGGATATACAGCATGATGGAGGTCACCAGCAGCGCCAGCGTCCACTGCAGGCTGTGGCGGCGGCGCACGTAGCCGTTGGTGTGGCAGCGCGGGCAGCGCACCTGATTGGCCGGCAGGATCGCCGTGCAGCAGGCGCAGGAGCGCACGCCCTGGCGCATGCCGGTGCGCCCCACCGTCAGCGGGCGATCGAGACGCGGTGCCGGTTCGATGTCCTGCCACAGCCAGCGCCGATCCACGCACTGGAAGGCGCGCACCTGCAGCAGGCAAAACAGGCAATAAGGCACGAAGCTGCTGCCGATGCCGATATCGCCGTAGGCCATCAGCTTGACGAAGCTGACCAGCACCCCGGCGAGGAAAATTTCCACCATGCACCAGGTTTTGAACTGGAACAGCACCCGGGCCATCCACGCTTTGAGCCCCAGCGGCAAGCGCACTTTGGCGCACAGCAGGATAATCGCCACCATGCAAAACGCCGGGATCAGCTGCACGAACACCATAAACAAGGTGGCCATGCTGGCGTAGTCTTCCGCCACCAT
>NZ_KV792445.1:0-554 GCF_001808215.1 Serratia sp. HMSC15F11 | reverse complement strand
TACGAAGCAGGGGATCAACGTAAGTTTCATGTACCTTGTCCGAAGTGCAATCACTTCCATGAATTAGTTTTTGAAAACGTGCGTTTTGATTGGGAAGTACTGCCAAATGGACGTAGAAAAGCATTGCCGGAAACAGCCAAGTTACTTTGTCCAAACTGTGAACATCATATTACTGAGGGTGAACGTGTACGGGCAATTACTGGTGGGCATTGGATAGCAACAAATTCAAGTGGTAAGTATACATCATATCACGTTAGCCGCCTGTACAGTCCTATCAATACAATTGAAAGTACTGTTGAGGACTTCAGCAACGCACATTACAACTTCGATCTTCAGAGTTTTTACAACAACTCATTGGGCTTGCCTTATGAGCCAGAAGAGAACAAGGAACATAACCTAGTCGAGCTGGAGAACTTACGAGAAGAGATTTCAGTACTGGCAATCCCTGATGACTGCTTAGGTATCGTCCTAGGAGTAGACCAACAACAAGACCGCCTAGAATGCACCACTATGGGCTTCACGGAGAAAACCCTATACGTACTGGATCATAGAAG
>NZ_KV792444.1:150657-189491 GCF_001808215.1 Serratia sp. HMSC15F11 | reverse complement strand
CGGTAAAGCGCGATGAACCAAAAAAAAGCCCGACTTGTCGGGCTTTTTTACGTTTAGGCGCCGGTGGCCGCCAGCGCTTCCGGCAGCGTCGGGTAGAACTGCAGGCGGCCCTCGATCGGCTGCACCCGCGCGCGCGCCAGGGTTTTCAGCGGCTGGAACGGCACGTCGGTGATCACCAGCTTTTTGTCCGCAGGCAGCACGTCGATAAAGCGCCGCAGGGCGCTCAGGCCGCCGGCATCGAGCACCGGCACCGCATCCCATTGCAGCACGATCGTGCGATAGCCTTCGCTGCGCGCCAGCAGTTCGGTAAAGATGCGCTCGGCGGCGGCGAAGAACAGCGGGCCGTTCACCCGCAGTACCAGGCGGCCGTCGCCGGCGCTCAGCTCGCTCAGCCGCGTCATGCGGGCGATGCGGCGCATAAACAGCAGCGACGCCAGCACGATGCCCACGGTAATGGCGATCACCATATCGAACAGCACCGTCAGCGACATGCACAGCAGCAGCACCAGAATGTCGTCCTTCGGCGCCCGGCGCAGCAGGTAAATCACCTTGTGCGCCTCGCTCATGTTCCAGGCGACCATCAGCAACAGCGCTGCCATCGCTGCCAGCGGCAGATAAGAGAGCCACGGCGCCAATACCAGCAGCGCCAGCAGCACCAGCAGCGCGTGGATGATGGCGGACACCGGCGAGGTGGCGCCGGCGCGCACGTTGGCCGCCGAACGGGCAATCGCGGCGGTGGCGGTAATGCCGCCGAAGAACGGCGCGATGATGTTGCCCGCACCCTGGCCGATCAGCTCGCTGTTCGAGTTGTGTTTCTTGCCGGTCATGCCGTCGAGTACCACTGCGCACAGCAGCGATTCGATCGCGCCGAGCATCGCCATCGAAAACGCCGCCGGCAGCAGGGCGGAAACGGTTTGCCAGCTCAGGGTGAACGGCTGCCCGCCGCCGCCCGGTAGATCCCAGGGCAGCAGCAACTGCGGTAGGATCGGCGGGATGCCCTGGCCGCTGCTGCCGTCGGCCAGCAGGTAGCTGAAGCGCGAGCCGATGGTTGCCACCGGGTGGTCAAACAGCGCCAGCAGACCCATTAGCGCGGTGCCCGCCAGCAGCGCCGGCAGGTGGCCAGGCACCCGCAGGCCGAGCTTGGGCCAGAAGATCAGGATCAGGAGCGTCACCGCGCCGATCAGGGTATCGCCGAAATCCAGCGTTGGCAGCGCCTGCAGCAGGGCGTACAGCTTGCCGACGTAATTTTCCGGCGTGTGCGCCAGCTGCAGGCCGAAGAAGTCCTTGATCTGCATGGTGGCGATGGTGATGGCGATACCGGAGGTAAAGCCGAGCGTCACCGGCAGCGGAATGTACTCGATCAGCCGGCCAAAGCGCGCCAGCCCCATCAGCAGCAGAAACACCCCGGAGATCAGCGTGGCGACCAGCAGGCCGGCCAATCCGAACTGCTGCGAAACCGGATACAGGATCACCACGAAGGCGGCGGTGGGGCCGGAGACGCTGTAGCGCGAACCGCCGCTGACGGCGATGACGATCCCGGCGATGGCGGCGGTATACAGGCCGTACTGCGGCGGCACGCCGCTGGCGATCGCCAGCGCCATCGCCAGCGGGATGGCGATAATACCGACCGTCACCCCGGCGATAGCGTCTTTCAGCAACCGCGTCAGGCTATAAGGTTCCCACCAGCAGGCGTCTATCAGCGCGCTGAAGGGGCGAATTTTGTTTATTTCATGCGTTTTCATCTACGGTGCGTACCAAATCTTCAAAAGTGAAAGGAATGGCGGGCCCGATGAGGTCCGTCTTGTCACGTGACAGATACCATACGCCCTTTGTTCAGCGGATTACCAGACCTGTGTCAATTTGGCGCAGGAAATCAGAGAGTCGCCCTTTTGTTTGGCGCTAAATGCCGATAACAGATAAGTCAGCCGCAGATTCTGCGGCTGAAAAGAAAAGGAATAATCAAGGTTTTAACGGCTAGTGGAGCGCGGGTAGGGATAAGCCGAGAAAGTGGGCTAAAGTGCTTACCAGCAGCTGGTGATCTTCCTTCTGCGGCGCGCCGGAAATGCTGATGCTGCCGACGCAGCCGAGGCCGGCCAGGGTGAGCGGGAAGGCGCCGCCGTGCACCGAATAGTCGCGTACGCTCAGCCCGTAGCGCTCCTCCAGCGACGTTTGCCGCTGCTGCAGGCGCAGGCCGATGGCGTAAGAGCTTTTGTGAAAATGATTCACCAGATTGCGCTTGCGCCGCACCCAGTCGGCGATGTCCGGCGTGGCGCCCGGCATGGCGTAATAAAACAGCGTTTGCCCGGCCAGTTGGATCTCGATGGCGATGCTCAGGCCGCGCCGCTCGGCGGCGGTTTTCAGCGCCGCGCCCAGCTCCCAGGCGGTGGCGGCGTCAAAATGGGTAAAGGCCAGCGTCGCTTCCTGTTCGCTGAGCGCCTGCAGTTCATCGTCGATATTCATACGGTTCTCCCCCGATAACACAAAGCACAGAGTAGCCTGAAGCGCGCATCGTGAGATAGACGGCTTGGCGATAAGATAGAACTGCTACTCTATTAATAGACTGTGTAAAATAGCCGTCGCCGAAGCGGAGACGACAGGGATGCGTTATTCAACGTCTGCATATCAACCCCTGGCGATCCCGAGGAGCCGCTGACTATTTATGACCTACATTGCGTCCATTCCCGCCATTTACAGCGACGCCTGCATCACCTACGCCACGCTGTCGGTAAGCTATTTCGTTCTCAGTAAAAATGCGCCGTTCTCCTCTCGCTCTGCGCTGTGGAAGCGCGTCGTATTCGGCCTGTTGGCCGGGGTGGCGGTGCTGTATTTAAGCCAGGACCGGCTGGAGCTGAGCGATAAGGTGCACTACAGCTTTGCGATGATTCCGATGATCCTGGTGACTTTTTTCGGCGGCGGCATCAGCGGGCTGGTGAGCTTTTTGTTCGCCATGGCGCTGACCGGCGGTTTCACCGTCGATAACCTGTTTATCGCCTCAATCCTGGTGCCGCTGCTGCTGTCGCGCGTGTGGCTGAAGAAATCCCACTGGGTGTTTTACCTGACGATCGGCGCCATCGCGATGTATCGCATCGCGGTGGTGTGGCTGCTGGTGGACATGAGCGGGCTGTGGCTGGACGTGTTGCTGTACCAGGCGGTTTCCGCGCTCTGCCTGGCGATTTGCTACCATGCGCTGAATTTCAAAGAGCGCCACATCTACGCCTATTTCGCGATGCGCGCCCGCGCCACGACCGACAGCCTGACCCATATCAACAACCGCGCCAGCGTCGATTACCACCTGATGCTGCAGCGCGCCGAACGCCGCCCGTGCGGGCTGATGCTCCTCGATTTGGATGACTTCAAAAAGATCAATGATACCTACGGCCACCCGGCCGGCGACGTGCTGCTGGCCAGCGTCGGCCGGCTGCTGCAAAACAGCGTGCGCAACGAGGACTTCGTCGGGCGTTACGGCGGCGAGGAATTTATGGTGATCACCGCCAGCTACGATCCGCTGGTTATCGGTGGGGTGGCGGAGCGCATTCGCAGTGCGGTGGAGAGCTCGACGTTTTTGCTGAATGCCCACGATGAAGCGCACATCACGCTGTCGATCGGCGTGTCGCTGTATCTGCCCGGCATGACGCTGGACAAGGCGATCGCCATGACCGACGAAGCGTTATATGAGGCGAAGCGCAGCGGTAAAAATCGGGTGGTGACCAGCCGCGTGATGCAGCTGGCGCCGCTGGGCGCCGGTTTCCCGCGCGAGTAAGCCGCCTCCCGCCGTGCCGGCGGAAGGCGTTGGCTCAGGCCGCCAGCGTGTGTTCGCGGAAGGCGTCCAGCAACTCTTCGGTGAACGTCAGGCGTTTCTGGCGATCGGCCAAATCGAGCGTGAACTTCAGCTTGCTCGGGCCGTCCAGGCGGTAAACCTGCGGATTGCCCTGTAGCAGGCCGATCAGATAACCGGGATCGACGCGGTTGTTGTCGCCGAACTCGATAAAGCCGCCGCGCTCGTTGCTCTCGATGCGTTTGATGCCCAGCTTCTGCGCATGCAGGCGCAGCGCCGCGCACTGCAACAGGTTGCGCGCCGCGTCCGGCAACTGGCCGAAGCGGTCGATCAGCTCGACTTTCAGCTCATCCAGCTCGCCGTCGCGCTTCGCGCTGGCGATACGCTTGTACAGCGAAAGACGGGTATTGACGTCGGGAATGAAATCTTCCGGCAGCAGCGCCGGCATGCGCAGTTCCACCTCGGTCTGGCTGCTGGTGAGATCTTCCAGCGACGGTTCGCGGCCGTTTTTCAACGCATCGACGGCGCTTTCCAACAGCTCCATGTAGAGCGAGAAACCGACGGTGGTCATCTGGCCGCTCTGGTCTTCGCCCAGCAGTTCACCGGCGCCGCGGATCTCGAGATCGTGGGTCGCCAGCGCGAAACCGGCGCCGAGATCTTCCAGCGATGCGATGGCTTCGAGCCGTTTATGGGCGTCGGTGCCCATGGCTTTCGGGTTCGGCGTCAGCAGATAGGCGTAAGCCTGGTGGTGCGAACGCCCGACGCGACCGCGCAGCTGGTGCAGCTGCGCCAGGCCGAAGCGATCGGCCCGCTCGATGATGATGGTGTTGGCGCTGGGGATATCGATGCCGGTCTCGATGATGGTGGTACACACCAGCACGTTGAAGCGCTGGTGGTGGAAATCGTTCATCACCCGTTCCAGATCGCGTTCGCGCATCTGGCCGTGGCCGATGGCGATGCGCGCTTCCGGCACCAGTTCCGCCAGGCGCTGCGCCGCTTTCTCGATGTTTTCCACGTCGTTGTAGAGGTAGTAAACCTGGCCGCCGCGCAGCACTTCGCGCAGGATCGCCTCGCGCACCACCAGGCTGTCGTATTCGCGCACGAAGGTCTTCCCCGCCAGCCGGCGCGCCGGCGGGGTGGCGATGATCGACAGATCGCGCATGCCGCTCATCGCCATGTTCAGGGTACGCGGGATCGGCGTGGCGGTCAGCGTCAGGATATCGACGTCGGCGCGCATCGCCTTGATGCGTTCTTTATGGCGCACGCCAAAGCGGTGTTCTTCATCGACGATCAGCAGCCCCAGGTCTTTCCAGCGCAGATCGCTCTGCAGCAGCTTGTGGGTGCCGATGATGATGTCTACCTTGCCTTCGGCCGCGTCATCCAGCACCTGCTGCTGCTCTTTGGCGCTGCGGAAGCGCGACATCATTTCGATGCGGATCGGCCAGGTGGCGAAGCGATCGCGGAAGTTGTCGAAGTGCTGCTGTGCCAGCAGGGTGGTCGGCACCAGCACCGCCACCTGCTTGCCGTTTTCCACCGCCAGGAAGGCGGCGCGCATCGCCACTTCGGTTTTGCCGAAGCCGACGTCGCCGCACACCAGGCGGTCCATCGCCAACGGCTGGCACATGTCGCTCAGCACCGCGTTGATCGCCTGTTCCTGATCCGGCGTGGTTTCGAACGGGAAGCTCTGGCAGAACAGCTGGTACTGTTCGCGGTTGTGTTTGAAGGCGAAACCGGCCTTGGCGGCGCGCTGGGCGTAGATATCCAGCAGCTCCGCCGCTACGTCGCGCACGCGCTCGGCCGCTTTCTGCCGCGCGCGCGTCCAGGCGTCGCCGCCCAGTTTGTGCAGCGGGGCGTTTTCGTCCGCGCCGCCGGCATAACGGCTGATCAGATGCAGCGAAGAAACCGGCACGTACAGCTTGTCCTCACCGGCGTAGGAGAGGATCAGGTACTCGGCCTTGATGCCGCCGGCCTCCAGCGTGGTCAGGCCGACGTAGCGGCCGACGCCGTGCTCCAGATGCACCACCGGCTGGCCGGGATGGAGCTCCGCCAGGTTGCGGATCAGAGTATCGGTATTGATGGTGCGCCGGTTATCCTGCCGGCGGCGGCTGACGCGCTCGCCGAGCAGATCGCTTTCGCAGATCAGCGCCCGCTGGCGCAGGCCGTCGAGGAAGCCGTGTTCGGCGGCGCCGACCATCATGTAACGGCCCGCCGTTTCCGCCTGATCGAGGCGCTGAATCAGCGCCGGCGCCAGCTTGATGCGGCCGAGCAGATCCTGCAGCGTTTCACGCCGCCCCTCGCTCTCGACGGAGAAAATCACGCTGCCGTCGAAGCCTTCGATAAAGCGCCGCAGGTTATCCAGCGGGGATTTATGCTGCGCTTGCACCGCCAGATCGGGCAGGGCATGGTAGTCCAGATTGGTATTGCCGGCCTTGGGCGGCAGCTTATCGGTTTTCAGCGCGATGCGCGGCCAGGCCTTCAGCTCGCCGAACAGCGCGTCGACGCGCAGCCACAGCGTATCGGGTGCCAGCAGCGGGCGCATCGGATCGACGCGGCGGCTTTCATAACGCTGGTTGACGTCCTGCCAGAAGCGCTCGGCGGCGCCCTCCAGATCGCCGGTGTTGACGATCAGCGTATTGGCCGGCAGATAGCTGAACAGCGACGGCAGCGGCTGGCTGAAGAACAGCGGCTGCCAGTATTCGATGCCGGCCGGCCAGGCGCTTTTGCTGACCTGCTGATAGATGTGCTCGGCGTCGCGGCGCACCTCAAACTGCTCGCGCCACTGGCTGCGGAACAGCTCGATGGCGTTTTTGTCGGTGGGGAACTCGTGGGCCGGCAACAGATTGATGGCCTCGACTTCGCTCAGCGTGCGCTGGGTATCGACGTCGAAGATGCGCAGGCTGTCGATTTCGTCATCGAAAAAGTCGATGCGGTAAGGCTCATCGCTGCCCATCGGGTAAAGATCGAGCAACGCGCCGCGGGTGGCGAATTCGCCGTGCTCCATCACCTGATCGACGCTGCGGTAACCGGCCTGTTCCAGCTGCGCGCGCAGCTTGTCGCGCGACAGGCGCTGGCCTTTCTTCATCACCAGCGCGTGGCCGTGCAGGAACTCGTGCGGGCAGACGCGCTGCATCAGGGTGTTGACCGGCAGAATGATCACGCCGCGCGCCATGGTCGGCAGGTGATACAGGCTCGACAAACGATCCGAGATGATTTCCTGATGCGGCGAGAAGCTGTCGTACGGCAAGGTTTCCCAGTCGGACAGCGTGGTCACCATCTGGTCGGTGAACTGCTGGATCTCGTCGCGCAGCCGCAGGGCGTTTTGCATGTCCGGCGCGATCAGCATCACCGGGCCTGGGTGGCGTTCGACGATCTCGGCGCACTCCACGGCGCAGGCCGCGCCGGTCAGTTGCCCCAGCTGGCGCAGATCGCCCGCGCGATCGGGCAGAGAATAACGGGGGGATGAGGAACGGTTACGGCTATCGGAAGTGCTCATTCAGGTATCTTTAATCAATGTGTTAGAGGGCGTTCCGGCACGGATAACCCAGCGCCTTTATGCTGTTTATAGTAGCCCAGCGGCCGCCAAACTGACACAGCAAAAAGCGCTCTACCCTGATGTTCCGCCTGTTATTTAACCGATACGCCGCGTTAATTTTCGCCGGCCAGGGTGAGATAGTGCGCAATCTTGTCGACGTCAAGGTTGCCGCCGCTGACGATAACGCCGACCTTTTTACCGCGCAGATCGAGCAGGCCGTTCATCGCCGCCGCGGCCGCCAGGCAGCCGGTCGGCTCAACCACCATTTTCATCCGCTCCATAAAGAAGCGCATTTGCCGACACAGCTGGGCGTCGCTGACCGTCAGAATGCCTTCGACATATTCTTGAATGATCGGGAAGGTCAGCCGCCCGACCTGTTGGGTCTGCGCGCCGTCGGCAATGGTTTTCGGCACCGGGATGTGCACCGGTTCACCGCGCTGAAAGGCTTGCTGAACGTCGTTGCCGGCTTCGGGCTCGACGCCGAACACGCGACAGCCCGGCGACCAGTGATGCGCCGCCACCGCGCTGCCGGCCAGCAGGCCGCCGCCGCCGGTGCACACCAACAGCAGATCCAATGGCCCGGTCTCTTCAAACAGCTCCTTGGCGGCGGTGCCCTGGCCGGCGATCACCTGCGGATAATCGTACGGTGGCACCAGCGTCAGGCCCCGCTCTGTGGCCAGGCGTCGGGTGATTTCTTCACGATCTTCGCTGTGGCGCTGATAGATGACCACGTTGGCGCCGTAGCCGCGCGTCGCCGCCAGCTTGGCCGCAGGGGCGTCGTGGGGCATTACGATGGTGGCGCTAACGCCCAATTCGCGCGCCGCCAGCGCCATCGCCTGTGCGTGGTTGCCGGATGAAAAGGCGATTACCCCGGCCCGACGCTGCTCTGCGCTGAGTTGCGCGATGGCGTTATAGGCGCCGCGAAATTTGAAGGCGCCGATGCGCTGAAAATTCTCGCACTTGAAGAACAGCTGCGCGCCGGCGATCTGGTCGGCCTGGCGCGAAGTCATGACCGGCGTGCGCAGGGAATGCCCGGCGATAACGTCGGCGGCGGTGGCAATATCGGCGGCGGTGATGCAGCGTGGGACTGAACTCATGGCGACCTCGCACAGGTAAGGATGGGGACGATGCATTGCTTGGTGTGGTTTTTTAATTTACTCTTTGTAAAGTTATTGTCAAATGGTTAACTCAATGAGCGATCTCAGGCAGGAAAATGCGCTGTTGCTGCGCGAAGCGGAAAAAATTGTTCAGGCGTTGGGCGTGATGTTTGCGCCCGGTTGCGAAGTGGTGCTGCACGATCTGACCCAGCCCGATCGCGCCATTGTCGCCATCGCCAACAATCTGTCCAACCGCCGCATCGGCGACGCCGCGACGGAAATGGGGCTGGAGCGCATCGCGTCGCCGGAGTTTCCTGACGTGGTGCAGAACTACGCCAGCGTGTTTCCCGACGGGCGCCCGGCCAAGAGCACCTCGATCGGCCTGCGCAATAGCCAGGGCCGCTTTGTGGCGGCGATTTGCCTCAATCTGGATGTGTCCATCTTCAACAGCGTCACCGCTATCCTGCAGCAGCTGACGGCGGTGGTGCAAAGCGCCGCGCCGCAGGCGGCGGAGAGTGCACGCTCGCTGTCGGACATCGCCGCGGCGATCAACGCGTTCGCCGCGTCGCATGCCACCCAGCCGCGCGCTTTGTCTTCCGAACAGCGGTTTCAGGTGGTGCAACAGCTGAAGCAGCAAGGGTATTTGCAACTGCGCGGCGCGGCCACCATGGTGGCCGAAGCGCTCGGCATCTCGCGGGTGTCGGTCTATAACCTGCTCAAGCGAGACGCCGGATGAGGGGCCGCCCGGCGCAATAAAAGGCCGCCGGGTGTTCCCTAAACGAGGGAGAGCCTTTATTATCCATGATCACTTTGCTTAAGCCACGGCTATCAAACGGATTTCATGTATCAACCTGTCGCGTTATTCATTGGCCTGCGCTACATGCGCGGGCGAGCCTCAGACCGCTTCGGGCGGTTTGTTTCCTGGCTTTCTACCATCGGCATTACGCTGGGGGTGATGGCGTTGGTCACCGTGCTGTCGGTGATGAACGGTTTCGAGAAGGATCTGGAGAACAACATCCTCGGCCTGATGCCGCAGGCGTTGGTCACCAGTCCGCAAGGATCGGTCAACCCGCAGCAGCTGCCGGCCTCCGAGGTGCAGAAGCTGCAGGGCGTCACGCGCGTCGCACCGCTGACCACCGGTGACGTGGTGCTGCAAAGCGCCCGCAGCGTGGCGGTCGGGGTGATGCTCGGCGTCAATCCCGACGAAGCCGATCCGCTGACCCCGTATCTGGTCAACGTCAAGCAGCAACAGCTGCAGCCGGGCCAATACAACATCATCATCGGCGAACAGCTGGCGGGGCAACTCGGCGTCAAGCGCGGCGATTCGCTGCGCGTGATGGTGCCGAGCGCCAGCCAGTTCACACCGATGGGCCGGATTCCCAGCCAGCGCCTGTTCACCCTTATCGGAACCTTCCATGCCAACAGCGAGGTGGACGGCTATCAGCTGCTGGTCAACCAACAGGATGCTTCGCGCCTGATGCGCTACCCGGCGGGCAACATCACCGGCTGGCGCTTGTTCCTGCAGCAGCCGCTGGCGGTCGATACCCTCAGCCAACAGGCGCTGCCGGCGGGCACGGTCTGGAAAGACTGGCGCGATCGCAAGGGCGAGCTGTTCCAGGCGGTGCGTATGGAGAAAAACATGATGGGGCTGCTGCTCAGCCTGATCGTGGCGGTGGCGGCGTTTAACATCATTACGTCGCTCGGCCTGCTGGTGATGGAAAAGCAGGGCGAGGTCGCCATTCTGCAGACCCAGGGGCTGACTCGCCGCCAGATCATGTCGGTGTTTATGGTGCAAGGCGCCAGCGCCGGCATCATCGGTTCGCTGCTCGGCACGCTGCTCGGCGTGCTGCTGGCCACCAACCTGAATAACCTGATGCCGATCCTCGGCGCCCTGATCGACGGCGCTTCGCTGCCGGTGGCGGTCGATCCGCTGCAGGTAACGATCATCGCCGTGGTGGCGATGGCGGTTTCCTTGTTGTCCACGCTTTATCCTTCATGGCGCGCTGCCGCCGTACAACCCGCTGAGGCTTTACGTTATGAGTAACCATCTTTTGCTGCAGTGTGACAACCTGTGCAAGACCTATCAGGAAGGCAATCTGCACACCGACGTGCTGCGCAATGTCAGCTTTGCCATGCAGCAGGGCGAGATGATGGCGATCGTCGGCAGCTCGGGTTCCGGCAAGAGTACCCTGTTGCACCTGCTGGGCGGGTTGGACTCACCGACCTCCGGCGAGGTGATCTTCAAGGGCGAATCGCTGAACGCCATGTCTTCGGCGGCCAAGGCCGAGCTGCGCAACCGCCAGCTGGGCTTCATCTATCAGTTTCACCATCTGCTGCCGGACTTCACCGCGCTGGAAAACGCCGCCATGCCGCTGCTGATCGGTGGCGCCAAGCCGGCGCAGGCGCAGGAGAAGGCACGGGAGATGCTGGCGGCGGTCGGGCTGGAAAAACGCAGCAAGCACCGCCCGTCAGAGCTCTCCGGCGGCGAGCGTCAGCGCGTGGCAATCGCGCGCGCGCTGGTTAACAACCCGGCGCTGGTGCTGGCGGACGAACCGACCGGTAACCTGGACAAACGCACCGCGGACAGCATCTTCGATCTGCTGGGCGAGCTGAACGTGCGTCAGGGCACCGCTTTTCTGGTGGTGACGCACGATCTGCAGCTGGCCAAGCGCCTGAGCCGCCAGCTGGAAATGGCCGACGGACACCTGCAGGCGCAGCTGACCCTGATGGGGGCCGAGTAATGGCGGGAGCCTCACTGTCCTTCCTGACGGCCCTGCGTTTCAGCCGCGGCCGTAAACGCGGCGGCATGGTGTCGCTGATCTCGGTCATCTCCACCATCGGCATTGCGCTGGGGGTGGCGGTGCTGATCGTCGGCCTGAGCGCGATGAACGGCTTTGAGCGCGAGCTGAAGAACCGCATTCTGGCGGTGGTGCCGCACGGCGAACTCGAGCCGGTCAATCAGCCGTTCAGCGGCTGGCCGTCGATTCTGCAGCGGGTGGAAAAGGTGCCGGGTATTGTGGCCGCCGCGCCGTACATCAACTTTACCGGCCTGATGGAGAACGGCGCGCAGCTGCGCGCGGTGGAAGTCAAAGGCGTTGATCCGCAGCAGGAGAGCCGGCTGAGCGCGCTGCCGCAGTATGTGCAGGGCGACGCCTGGGCCAACTTCAAGCCCGGCGAGCAGCAGGTGATCCTCGGCAAGGGCGTGGCCGACGCGTTGGGCGTCAAGCAGGGCGCCTATGTGACGGTGATGATCCCCAACAGCGACCCGGAAATGAAGCTGCTGCAGCCGAAGCGCATCCGTCTGCACGTGACCGGCATTTTGCAGCTCAGCGGCCAGCTCGATCACAGCCTGGCGCTGGTGCCGCTGGCCGATGCGCAGCAGTATCTCGATATGGGTGACAGCGTCACGGGTATCGCCCTCAAGATGAACGACGTGTTCGCCGCCAACAAACTGGTGCGCGACGCCGGCGAAGTGACCAATTCTTATATCTACATCAAAAGCTGGATCGGCAAGTACGGCTACATGTATCGCGATATCCAGATGATCCGCGCCATTATGTACCTGGCGATGGTGCTGGTGATCGGCGTGGCCTGCTTCAACATCGTGTCCACGCTGGTAATGGCGGTGAAAGACAAAAGCGCCGACATCGCGGTGCTGCGTACCCTGGGCGCCAAAGACGGCTTTATCCGCGCCATCTTCATCTGGTACGGGCTGCTGGCCGGGCTGCTGGGCAGCCTGAGCGGTGTAGTGATTGGGGTGACCGCCTCGCTGCAGCTGACCAACATCATCCGGGGCATCGAGAAACTGGTCGGCCACTCCTTCCTGTCGGGCGATATCTACTTCATCGACTTCCTGCCTTCCGAGCTGCACTGGCTGGACGTGCTGATCGTGCTGGCAACCGCCATCGTGCTGAGCCTGTTGGCCAGTTGGTATCCGGCCAGGCGAGCCAGCCGCATCGATCCGGCGCGGGTGCTGAGCGGACAATAAAACCCACGGGGAGGCAGCGATGCCGCCCCGTTTTTTTAGCCTGGGGATGGGTTATGTACTACGGTTTCGATATGGGCGGCACCAAGATTGAGCTGGGGGTGTTCGACGACAACCTGCAACGCATTTGGCAAAAGCGGGTGCCGACGCCGCGTGAAGATTACCGGCAGCTGCTGGCCACGCTGTGCGATCTGACCCTTGAGGCGGATGCGTTTTGCGGCCGGCGCGGCAGCGTCGGCATCGGCATCCCGGGCCTGCCCAACGACGATGACGGCACGCTGTTTACCGCCAACGTGCCGGCGGCGATGGGGCGACCGCTGCCGCACGATCTGGCGGCGCTGATCGGGCGCGAGGTGCGGGTCGATAACGACGCCAACTGCTTTGCGCTGTCGGAGGCCTGGGACGACGAGTTTCGCCGCTACCCGACGGTGCTGGGCATCATCCTCGGCACCGGCGTAGGCGGTGGGCTGATCGTCGACGGCAAGACGGTGCCTGGGCGCAACTATATCGCCGGCGAGTTCGGCCATTTGCGCCTGCCGGTGGATGCGCTCGAGGTCTTGGGGCGTGATGTGCCTCGCGTTGCCTGCGGGTGCGGCCACCAGGGTTGCATTGAAAATTACATATCGGGCCGCGGTTTCGAATGGATGTACGCCCATTTCTATGGCCGGCACTTGCCTGCCACCGAGATCATTGCGCATTATCAGGCAGGTGAGCCGCAGGCGGTGGCTCACGTCGACCGCTTTATGGACGTGCTGGCGATCTGCCTGGGCAACCTGCTGACGGTGCTGGATCCGCACCTGGTGGTGATCGGCGGCGGGCTATCGAACTTCGACGCCATTTACCAGGCGTTGCCGCAGCGGCTGCCGGCGCACCTGCTGCGGGTGGCCCGGCTGCCGCGCATCGAGAAGGCGCGCTATGGCGACGCCGGCGGCGTGCGCGGCGCAGCGTTCCTCAATTTGGTCAACAGGGAAAAGTAAGGAGAGAGTTAATGCACACTCGCCATCGGCTGTGTCAGTTTCGCAAGAGTAAGCATGTGCTGCATCAGCGCTTTCGTTCACGCATTTTTCACCGTGACACCATGGCGGCGGCCGAGCTGAAAAAGCCGTTTGTGGTGGTGTTGACCGGGGCCGGCATTTCGGCCGAGTCGGGCATTCGCACCTTCCGCGCCGCGGATGGGCTGTGGGAAGAGCACCGGGTGGAGGACGTCGCCACGCCGGAAGGTTTTCAGCGCGATCCGGCGCTGGTGCAGGCGTTTTACAACGAACGCCGCCGCCAGCTGCAGACGGAAGAGATCGCCCCGAACGCCGCGCACCGTGCGCTGGCGGACCTGGAAGAGTGGCTGGGGGACAACTTCCTGCTGGTCACGCAAAACATCGATAACCTGCATGAACGCGCCGGCAGCAAGCGGGTGCTGCACATGCACGGCGAATTGCTGAAGGTGCGCTGCACCCAGTCGGGCCAGGTGTTCGAATGGCCCGGCGATCTCAGCGTTGACGACCGTTGCCACTGCTGCCAGTTCCCGGCGCCGCTGCGGCCACACGTGGTGTGGTTCGGCGAGATGCCGCTGGGTATGGACGACATTTACCAGGCGCTGAGCAAGGCCGATTTCTTCGTCGCCATCGGCACCTCCGGCCACGTCTATCCGGCGGCCGGCTTCGTGCATGAGGCGCGGCTGGGCGGCGCCTACGCCATGGAACTGAACCTGGAACCGAGCCAGGTGGAGAGCCAGTTCGACGAGAAACACTACGGGCTTGCCAGCGAAGTGGTGCCGCGTTTTGTGCACAAGTTCCTGGTGGGCAAGGTGGCGCGGGCCGACAGGCCTTAGTGGTGCGTTTGGGGATGAAAAAGCTCAGGTGCAAACTTAATTACACCTGAGCTTTTCATGGATATTAACGCATTTAGAGCGTAATGCGTTAATAATGGATTTTTCCTATTTACTTCCGTAAATAGTATCAATCAGTTTGAAATAGGCATCGGGAGCATGCGCATTTTTTATTCTTTCGATGGATGCTTGTGCTTTATCGCTTATTGTTTTTTTGTCAGCAACGGCATTAGCTATATTTTTCTTGATGCCAGCTATAATGATATTACGAATTTCTTCTTTGTCATCATAACTACTGATAACAATTTCTTTAAATTTATTACATGGAACATCGATCATCCAACCTGATTCGGAGGGGTTTATTTCTGTCAGTGCACGAACGCTGGTTGTTATCACTGGACATCCGCAAGCTTGCATTTCCAATACGGAATAACCATAAGTGTCACCCCATGTTGGCAGCAAACCAATGTGGCTACTAATGAATTTTTCCATTACTTGCCCGTTAGGAAGCGATGCAAAATGGGAAATGCATGATAGATCTTTCACAATGGATTCAATGCGTTCATAGAATTGCATATCATCTTTGAATTCTCCATGAACATAATTATCTCTTTTGCCCAGATCGCCGATCAAAGTGACATCAATGTCGTCTGCTGAAATAATCCCGCTCTCAACCAGTTCGCTAACGGCAAGAACGATTTCTGCACCGCCTTTACGGTAAAAGTCCCGACCGACAAAGATGAGCTTTACCCTGTCTGAATCGACCGGTTTGTCAGTTACCGCAGCCACTAACAGTTGCTGCGGCGGATGAACGATACGCATCTTGCTTTTGATTGAATCGGCAAGAGCGGGGTATTCATCAAGCATAGCCACCTGAATATTATAAGCAGATTGTGATAATGCTAAAATACTGAGGCAATTGCTTTCGGCGATGGCTGACAGCAAGGCTCCAATCTTTTCGTTTTTCTCATAATTATTCTCCCCATCCGGTTTTCTATGGATATCCATTACTTCCGGTATTCTCGGGATAATAGTCTCAAAGGTTGAAACCCACTTGCCTTTTAGTAATCCGGTGTGGTTGAAGAAATGAAATGCATCAATATTATTTGAGGGGTTAACTATGAGCGGTCTAAAAATAAATGATGGTGCTTTATTTAGTAGTTTGCTGTTCAGAAAGTTAATGTATTTAAAAATATTGCTTTTATCAAAGTTGATGAAGTCATGACTTTTGTTTTCAGTAATGCAACGCTTTTCAGGGTATCCATTGCTCGCAATTCCGATGCGCATTCACCACCTCATAATAATTAAAAATAAAATGCAATAATTTAGGCAATATACCGCTATCCATGTGTAATTACAAGGGTTATTCAATGCGTAAACATTCGTGCATAATTACAGGGAGTAATGCTTTATTAAATACATCAATAAGCTACTGCAACTTCGTTATCCGACTTGTGATGGCGGATAACGAAGATAATAGCGTTTCTCTAACGATCAGCGCCCGGCTTTCAGCTTTTGGAAGTAGCTTTCGTACAGCGTGCTGGCGTCGCCGACGTCGTTTTGCCACTCGCCGTGCTCAATCACCGCCTTATCCGGGTAGAGTGATTTGTCGTTGGCGATCTCCGGCGACAGCAGCTTCTTCGCCGCCAGGTTCGGCGTCGGATAACCGATGGTTTCCGCCACCTGCACCGCGATTTCCGGCCGCAGCAGGAAGTCTATCAGCTTCAGCGCCCCCTCGACGTTGCGCGCATTGGCCGGAATGGCCAGGCTGTCCATCCAGAAGATCCCGCCTTCCTTCGGCCAGACGATCTCCAGCGGCGTGCCGGCCTGGCGCGCCACGAAGGCCGAACCGTTCCACACCATACCGACGTTGACTTCCCCTTCCATAAATGGGTTGCCCGGGTTGTCGGAGTTGAAGGCCAGCACGTTCGGCATCAATTTCTGCAGTTCGTGGTAGGCGGCTTCGATCTCTTTCGGGTCGGTGGTGTTGCCGGAATAGCCCAGCTTGAGCAGCGCCATCTGGAACACTTCGCGCGCGTCGTCGGTCAGCAGCAGGCGGCCTTTGTACTGCGGCTGCCACAGATCGGCCCAGGACGTGACGGTAGAGGGCTCCTGCGCATCACTGTTAACGCCGATGGCGGTGGCGCCCCAGATATAGGGGATGGAATAGTCGTTGTTAGGATCGAACGGCTTGTTCAGCAGGGTAGGATCAAGATCCTTGAAGTGGCTGAGCTTGCTCTTGTCGATTTTTTGCAGCATGCCTTCCTTGCTCATCTTGGCGATGAAGTAGGTGGAAGGCACCACCAGATCGTACGCGCCGTCTTTATAGGTCTTCAGCTTGGCGTACATGCTTTCGTTGGATTCATAGGTGGAATAGATCACCTTGATGCCGGTTTCCTTGGTGAACTGCTCCAGCAGCCCCGGCGGGACGTATTCAGTCCAGTTATAGAAATACAGCGTTTTGCCGTCAGAGGCGTTTGCAGAGCAGAAACTCAGCGCCATCATCCCGGCTGCGAGCAGATGTGACCACTTTTTCATGCAGCGTATCCTTCAGCAGTAATGAGCCGAACCCGTATGGGCAAACCGTTTGGCGGCCGCGCCATACCCCAGAAAGGGGCCATTATAGGGGCCGGGGCGGGGTGGGTAAAGGCGGTTATCCCAGCGGCAAATCAGCGGGTTAACCGAGCCTGGCCGATCAAAAACGGCCGCAGTCATATCACTGCGGCGAATGAAAGAGGCGGGCGCCGCAGCGCCCGGCGGTAAGGATTACTCGGCCTTGGGCGAGCGATCGCGCATCACCCACTGGCTGGCGATCACCAGCACCAGCGACAGCAGCAGCAAAATGGTGGCCAGCGCGTTGACCTCCGGCGAGACGCCGACTTTCACCATCGAATAGATCTTCAGCGGCAAGATTTCGTAGCTCGGCCCGGTGACGAAGGAGGAGACGACCACGTCGTCCATCGACAGGGTGAAGCTCAGCAGCCAGCCGGCCGCCACCGCCGGCATCGCCAGCGGCAGTATGATCTTGCGCAGAATGGTGAGCTCGCTTGCGCCGAGATCGCGCGCAGCCTCCAGCATCTTCACGTCGAACCCTTTCAGGCGCGCGTAAACGGTCACCACCACGAACGGCAGGCAAAAGGGGATGTGCGAGAACAGCAGCGACCAGAAGCCGAGCGAAATGCCGAGCAGCATGAACAGCACCAGCAACGAGATAGCCATCACGATATCCGGCGACATCATCACCACGAACAGCATGCCGCCGACGAACGGCTTGCCGCGGAAGCGGTAGCGGTACAGCGCCACCGCGGTCAGCGAGCCGATCAGCGTGGCGAAGGTGGCGGAGAGCACCGCCATGGTCAGCGAGTGGCCGGCGGCCTGCAGCAGGCTGTCGTTATTCAGCAGCGTGCTGTACCACTTGGTGGTGGCTCCTTGCCAACTGATGCCGAAGCGCGAGGCGTTGAAGGAGTTGACGATCAGGATGACGATCGGGATATACAGGTAGGCGTATACTAGCGTCATAAAGCCGCCGCGCAGCAGACGTCCAATCATGCCAGATCCTCCTTCTTGTTCAGCAGGCGGGCGGCCCGGTAATAGACCAGCAGCAACAGCCCCATCACCAGCGTCAGGCAGATGCTGGTAGCCGCGCCGAACGGCCAGTCGCGGATATTGAGGAACTGGCTTTTAATCACGTTGCCGATCAGCAGATTCTTGGCGCCGCCCATCAGATCGGCGACGAAGAACAGCCCCATCGCCGGCAGCACCACCAGCAGGCAGCCGGCGATAATGCCCGGCATGGTCAGCGGCACGATGATGCGGATAAAGGTCTGCAGCTTGCTGGCGCCGAGATCGCGCGCCGCCTCCAGGCAGGACTTATCGAGCTTTTCGATGCTGGAGTAGAGCGGCATCACCATAAACGGCAGCAGGATATACACCAGGCCGAGGATCACCGCTTCCGAGGTGTACATGATGCGCAGCGGCTTGTCGATGACGCCGACCCACAGCAGCGCGTCGTTGAGATAGCCGCGGGTGCTGAGAAACAGCTTTAGGCCGTAGATGCGGATCAGCGAGTTGGTCCAGAAGGGCACGATCAGCAGAAACAGCAGCAGCGGCCGCACCTTCTGCGGCAACCGCGCCAGAATAAAGGCGAACGGATAGCCAATCACCAGGCAGCACAGGGTGGCGACCAGCGCCATGTTCAGCGAGTGCAGCAGCACCTGGGCGTACAACGGATCGAACAAGCGCCGGTAGTTGTCCAGCGTGAACACCATCTGCACCAGGTTGGCGTCATCGCGGGTCAGGAAGCTGGTGGCGATGATCATCAGGTTGGGCATGAACACGAACAGCAGCAGCCAGGCGACGACGCCGACGATCACCACATTCTGGAAGACTTTACGCGATTTCTTCATCGGCCAGCACCACCTCCCAGCTTTCAACCCAGGTCACCGCCATCTTCTGGTTGAGCGAGTGGTCGACGTCCGGATCGTCTTCATTGAAGAACTCGCTGACCATCACCGTTTTACCGCTCTCCAGCTCAACCACCGACTCCAGCGTCATGCCTTTGTAGTTGCGCTCGCGCACGTAGCCGATCAGCCCGTCGTGCTGCGCGCTGTCGTTCACTTCTTCTACCCGCAGATCCTCCGGGCGCAGCAGCACCTTCAGCTTTTGGCCCGGCTCTACCGGCAGATCGGCATAGATGTCGCACTCGCGGCCTTCGACGTTGGCGCGCACCCGCTGCGGATCGAGGCGCTGCAAGACCACCGCGTCGAAGATGTTGATCTCGCCGATAAAGCTGGCGACGAACAGGTTCTTCGGCTCTTCGTAGATTTCACGTGGCGTGCCGTCCTGCTCGATGCGGCCTTCACGCATCACTACGATGCGATCCGACATGGTCAGTGCTTCTTCCTGATCGTGGGTGACGAATACGAAGGTGATGCCCAGCTTGCGCTGCAGCGCCTTCAGCTCGTTCTGCATCTGTTTGCGCAGCTTGTAGTCCAGCGCCGACAGCGATTCGTCCAGCAGCAACACCTTCGGCTTGTTGACCACTGCGCGGGCGATGGCCACGCGCTGCTGTTGGCCGCCGGAGAGCTGGCCCGGCCGCCGCTTGGCGAACGCATCCAGCTGCACCATGCGCAGCGCCTCTTCGACGCGCGGCGTCAGTTCCGCCACCGGCACCTTTTGCATGCGCAGGCCAAAGGCGACGTTGTCGAACACCGACATGTGCGGAAACAGGGCATAGCTCTGAAACACGGTGTTGACGTGGCGATGTTCGGCCGGAATGGCGGTGATGTCCTGGCCGTCGAGCACGATGCGGCCCCGATCGGCGTCTTCAAGACCGGCGATCAGGCGCAGCACCGTGGTTTTGCCACAGCCGGAGGGGCCGAGAATGGTGAGGAATTCGCCGTGGTTAATCGCCAGTTCGAGATCGGCAATGATGGTTTTGCCATCGAACGCTTTGCTCAGGGCATGCAGTTCAACAAGGGGAGTCAGAGAGGATGTCTCAGTCATTTATCGTATTACTCTATCCCGTGGGCTAATGCAGATAGAACCGCAACTGGAAAAGACTGCCGGAGCTTGCGGAATGCCCGCTGATCAAATGAAGCTCAAACCAGTTGCGCCAATGGAAATTTTTCGAGCGCGCATGATAGACGCTGAATGCCGGAATTGAAAGCCGATCCGGCCCAGATGCCGCGTTTTTCATCATGATAGCGACAAATGACCCTGTGATGACAGTGTTATTTCCCTCATAAATCATCACAAAAATTAATGATATTGGCGAATTCTGGTTAAAAATGACCTGACGCAATATTTGATCCTGATCGGTTCCGCATAATGAAACGCGATATTCTGAGGGGCCGCTACCATGGACAAATTACTTGACCGCTTTTTCAACTACGTCTCTTTCGACACCCAGTCCAAAGCGAACGTAAAGCATGTGCCGAGCACCGACGGGCAGTTGAAGCTGGCGCGTGCGTTGCAGCAGGAAATGATCGCGCTCGGCTTCGAGCGGGTGTCGCTCAGCGAACACGGCTGCGTGATGGGCACCTGGCCGGGCAACGTCGCCTGGCCGGTGCCGGCGGTCGGTTTTATCGCCCATCTGGATACCTCGCCGGATTTCAGCGGCAAACACGTCAATCCGCAGATCGTCGAGAACTATCGCGGCGGCGACATCGCGCTGGGCATCGGCGATGAAGTGCTGTCGCCGGTGATGTTCCCGATCCTGCACCAGATGCTGGGGCAGACCCTGATCACCACCGACGGCAAAACGCTGCTGGGCGCCGACGACAAGGCCGGCATCGCCGAGATCCTCACCGCCATGGTGCGCCTGCGCGCGCGCAAAATCCCGCACGGTGACATCCGCGTGGCCTTCACCCCGGACGAGGAGGTGGGCAAGGGGGCACAGCTGTTCGACGTGGCGGCCTTCAATGCCGAATGGGCTTACACCGTGGACGGCGGCGGCGTCGGCGAGCTGGAGTGCGAGAACTTCAACGCCGCCTCGGTGACAATCAAAATCCTCGGCAACAGCGTGCACCCCGGCAGCGCCAAGGGCGTGATGGTCAACGCGCTGTCGCTGGCCACCCGCATTCATCAGGCGCTGCCGGCGGACGAAGCGCCGGAGACCACCGAAGGCTACCAGGGCTTTTATCACCTCAGCAGCATCAAGGGCAGCGTAGAGCGCGCCGAAATGCACTATATCCTGCGCGACTTCGAGCGCGAGGGGTTTGAAGCGCGCAAGCGCAAGATGGTGGACATCGCCCGCGAGGTCGGCAAAGGCTTGCCGCGCGATTGCTATATCGAAGTGAGCATCGAAGACAGCTACTACAACATGCGCGAACAGGTGGCGGAGCACCCGCATGTGATCGCGCTGGCGCAGCAGGCGATGCGCGACTGCGACATCGAACCGGTGATGAAGCCGATCCGCGGCGGCACCGACGGCGCGCAGCTGTCGTTCCGCGGCCTGCCGTGTCCGAACCTGTTCACCGGCGGCTACAACTACCACGGCAAGCACGAATTCGTGACGCTGGAAGGCATGGAGCAAGCGGTGGCGGTGATCATGCGCATCGCGGCGCTGGCCGCCGAGCGGGCGCGGTAAACACCTTCGTTCCCCGGCCGGCTTGCGCCGGCCCGCATTCCCTTTTCTGATACGCCCGGCGGGCTCAGCGTGCCCGCCGCTCTCTTCTTCTGCTTTCTTCTTCTGCTCTCTTTATGGCTCCCAGTCTCATGGTTGTTTCGTTCACCACACAACCTGCGATGAGGGAATCCCATTATCTTTTGAGATAAATTACTGGTTATGCATACAGTTTTGCTGTGTGCTTAACCGGTTTTACAGCTTCGGTGCGGTGAGCCCAGTGGCCAGGGAATGCTGGGGGAATGAGCGCTGTTAACCGCCATCAAACAGGACGTAAGAGGGTAACAATCATGGCAGAAGAAAAGAAAAATGCGCAGGTGCTTAACGGCGTTAACGACGATATCGCCGAACTGAAATCACTGTCTACGCTGCGCCAGCGCGTGGTCAGCGACGGTGAAATCGTCTCCAAATCGGCCAACGGTTTTCGGCTGGCAAATGGCAATACCGGTGTGATGCTGCGTAACGACGGCGAGGCTTTCTACTTACTGACAACTCAGGCTGGGCAAGCTCAAAACGGACAATGGAACACCTCGCGTCCTTTCGCTTTCAGCCTGGCTTCCGGCAGGGTTGCACTCGGCAACGGCGTTGATATTTCCGGTGGTGCGATGGTATCGCATAATGCCGGCATCTCCACCGCGACCACCGGTCCAGCACCACTTATTAATGGGCAAGTCTATGATGCGGCCGCCGTACATACCAATTTCACCAGCGGTAACGTCACTACGGCCATGTTGATGGGGTCACGCGTGGTCGCCGGCAAAGAGGATTATGGCCTGCTCTCTTACCGCGATTGGCAGGGAAACTGGAACGAGCTCCAGGTCAGGCCGAATGCCGAATTATCAGTAGGACAACTGATTAAGCGTAATGCTAATGGATGGATTTGGGCGGCCGGTAACCAGAATGTAAACAATAATGCAGACCGCATTACCAACGGGATGCATATACAGGGTGCAGGCGACCTGTCAGCCGATTTGTACCACTACGAGCGCATCGGCAAACACCACATGCTCGCGTTGCACGTGGCCAATGGCGGCGCTGATGGTTGGTATGAATTCCGCAATGATGGCCATGCCTACACCAATGGCGCCTGGAACAGTAGCTCAGATGTCCGCATGAAAACCGATATCACAACAATTGACGGCGCATTGGACAAGTTGGCCAATATTGGCGGCTACACCTACCTAAAACAGGGCGTGCCGGAGGCCGGGGTTATCGCTCAGGAAGTGGAGAGCGTATTGCCGCAGTCGGTGACCCAAACCGAATTGAAGCTCAACGATGGCAGCGTGCTGAAGGATGCGCGGGGCATCAATATCAACGGCGTGGTGGCGTTGCTGGTTGAGGCGCTTAAGGAAGAGCGAGCGGCCCGAGAAGGGTTGGAATCGCGGGTGGCGGTGTTGGAAGGCATGATTTCAACGTCTCAAAATGCTTGAGTCACGGCCAAGTGACGGGATTTTCAACGGAGTAATTATTGCGGCTAAATAATGCAATATTTGCTCCGCCTGCCTCGAACAAGGAGAAAGATATGGGCGGATTTAACTATGGCGGCGGAAAAGGGGATGGGACTGGCTGGAGTTCTGAACGTGGCTCGACACCAGAGCCAGGCGGGGGTTCAAAGGGAAACGGTGGCCGCGACTCATCATCGGGTGGTTCTGGGGGGGCTCGCGGCGGATGGGCTGAAGCGGGGCCCATTAGTACAGCATTGATTGATGCTGCTATTTCGGAAGCAATTCAAAATGGTTTACCACGAGGCACTGTGGCGGCTACATCCACACCGGCATATAAGTCCATGCGAACTGCCATTGATAACCTTCCACTGGATAAGCAACCAGAAGCTCGGATGCAAGCAGCTAAAGCTTGGCAAAAAGCGCATGATGCAATGCCGGATAAGGTGACGGAAGCCCGTGAATCAGGTGGCGGACGTAATGGACATACATCTTATTATACCAAGGACAACGATGTTAAAAAAACGCAGGCTCAGGCTGTTTCCCAGGTTACGGCTGACTTGGACAATGCGCTGAAGAAAAATCAAGATGCGGAACGCCAACGACTGGCTAACGAAGCCCGCAAAGCCGAAGAAGCTCGTAAAGCGGAAGAGGCTCGAAAAGCAGAAGAGGCCCGCAGAGCCGAAGAAGCCCGAAAGGCTGAAGAGGCACGCAAAGCAGAAGAAGCCCGCAAGGCTGAAGAGGCCCGCAAGGCGGAAGCCGCAAGAAAAGCGTTGTTCGCCAAAGCGGGGATTCTGGATGCACCGGCCTACTCCCCGGAAAAGCTAAAAGCGGCCAATGCGGCGCTGGCTGCCGCAGGCGCCATGGTGCTTAACCGCGCGCCCGCGATGCTGCAGGCGTCGATGGTCGGGCAAGGTGTGATGACGACCACGAGCGAACTGGCCGGCTGGGCAGCGAGCGCGTCGTGGCGGGCGGCTTATGAAGTTGGCAGTATACGCGCCGGCACCGCAGTCGCCGCCGGATCGGTGCTGGGGGCTTTTGCCCTCGGCTTCTACCCGACAGAGGCCGGTGCCGGGAGTGCCCAGGTGCCCGGGCGGGATGCTAATCTGTTTGCCCTCCAGGCGAGCCTGGCGGCGGCGGGCAGGGCGACCATCCAGCCCGGCATGACCTCGGTCGATTTGCCGGTGCGCGGATTTATCACTACCGACGATGACGGGAGACAGAGCGTCAACTTCGTCAGGACGGGCGTCGGCGACGTATCGCCGAGCGTGCCGGTATTCAGACCCGTTCGCGATGAGCTGACGGGGCTGGACAAAATCACGCTGCCGGCGGTGGCAGGCGCACCGGCCAGAACGATACTGATCAACCCGGTACCGACCGGGCCGGCAGCGCCGGCGCATACCGGCAACGGCTCACCGGGGCCCAAATCGCCAGTGCATACCGGCACCGGCATCAGGCAGGCGGACAGCATCGTGGTCACCACCTTCCCGGCGGATGTGGTGCAGGATCTGCAAGATTTTATCCTGTGGCAGCCGGATGCGACGGAGATTGGTGTAGAGGCCATCTATGTGATGGTGAGCAAGCCCTATGGTGAAACCAACGCCAGGGGCAAATACAGCGGTCGTGAATACAACACCAATAAAGCTGGAGGCCCCATTCAGAATCTGGATTGGAAAGGGGCCAGCATCGACCGTGCCGGCGTGGATAAGGTGAAGCTGCATACTGGGCGTTTTACAGAGTCAGACGCTAACAAAGTGATGATCGGCCGCCTGGAAAAGATCTTGAAGGGAGAACTGCCTCCCACCGATACTGACAGGCGATTTTATACACATGAGATCAGGGAATTGGAGCGTTATCGCAATTTGGGTATTAGAGATGGCTCGGTGCCAGATAATCAAGGGGAAGTGTGGAATAATACGCATACTGCGACGTTGGAAGATTATCAATTAGGCAACAGCGAGGCTTTGCTCTATACGCAGGAGGCTTTAGACGCTGCTGAACAACAAGAGTTGAGGATGCTAAAATGATTGATTTAGAACGCTTGGCAAAAGAAGAAAAAATTTCTGACGTCATTGCCTTTTTGGTGAGAAATGAGGATGGGTTTGGTTATCCCCAAATGGATCGATTCTTTAGTCGCCATAATTTTACAGTAATTGGGAATGGTGAATTCAGGCGGGTGTTCGAACAGTTACGTCAGAATGGCGTTATTGAATGGGGTGACAAAATGCTTGTTAAAAAAGGCCCCAATTGGAAAGAGCCGAAATTCGTAACTGAGAAAAAATACGGTATCGAATAGCCGTGGTTATGGTCTGATTCGTGCTTCTTTAACCCCCGGCAAACGAAATTTTGTTGGGGGTTTCTTTTTTGGCTGGTGGGGGGTGCCATAACGCGAGCCTTATGCCGGGTGGCTAAAGTAGCGGCCCTCGCTTTTTTGTCGCCTGAGCTAACGTGCGGATACTGTAGTTAAAACGGGACGCTTGCGATCGGCATAATCGCTTGCCGTAACAGGGCGTTGCTCATAGTGTGGAAGCCTATTCCCCACGCATAAGGACCGCATGATGAGCACCGAATACCGTATCGCCAGCCCGCATTTGGCGCAGTTCGTTCAGGCGATTTGGCGCCAGGCCGGCAGCACGGCGCGTGAAGCCGAGCTGGTGGCCGATCATCTGGTGCAGGCCAATCTGGCCGGGCACGACTCGCACGGCGTCGGCATGATCCCCAGCTACATGGCGTCGCTGGCGCAGGGGCAATTGCAGCTCAATCAGCATGCCGAGGTGGTGCGCAATGCCGGCGCAGTGCTGACGCTCGACGGCGCGCGCGGCTTCGGTCAGGTGGTGGCCAGCGAAGCGATGGCGCTGGGCATTGAACGCGCCGGCAAGCTGGGCCTGGCGGCGGTGGCGCTGCATAACGCGCACCATATCGGCCGCATCGGCCATTGGGCGGAGCAGTGCGCCCGCGCCGGCTTTATCTCGATTCATTTCGTCAACGTGGTGGGCGATCCGATGGTGGCGCCGTTCGGCGGCAGCGATCGCCGCTTCGGCACCAACCCGTTCTGCGCCATTTTCCCGCGGCCGGGCCGCACGCCGCTGCTGTTGGATTTTGCCACCAGCGGTATCGCCTTCGGCAAGACCCGGGTGGCCTATAACAAAGGGCTGTCGGTGGCGCCGGGCTATCTGATCGACGAACACGGGCAACCCACCACCGAACCGAAGGTGATGCACGAAGCGCCGTTCGGTTCGCTGTTGCCGTTCGGCTTGCATAAGGGCTATGCGCTGGCGGCGATGTGCGAGATCCTCGGCGGCGCGCTCTCCGGCGGCCGCACTACCCACGCTGCCACGCTGAAAACCGACAGCGACGCCATCTTCAACTGCATGACGACCCTGATCCTCGATCCTCAGGCCTTCGACGCCCCGCAAATGCAGGCCGAGGCCGAAGCCTTTATCGGCTGGGTCAAGGCGTCGCCGCCGAGCGGCGAACAGCCGATCGCCGTTCCGGGAGAGTGGGAAGAGGCTAACCGCGCAGCGCGGCTGGAGCAGGGCATCCCGATCGATGCCACTACGTGGCGGCAGATTGGCGCGGCGGCGGAGCAGGTTGGCATGGCGGCGGGGGAACTGGCGGATTATCGCGCGCAGGCGCGCCAGGCATAAAAAAGCCACCCGGCAGGGTGGCTTGTTCGCGTGACGGCAATCAGTCGTTAAAGTACCAATACCCGCTGTTGACCAGCGCGGTCAGCAGCGCCAGGAACGACGGGTCGTCCACCGCGTCGCCGAGCAGGGCGGCGTCGACGCTGAAGTTTTGGCATAGGGCGTCTGCGGCCTGCAGCTGGTCGGTGTCGATCAGCTCGCCGTTGACGAAGCAACGATCGCCGACGCGCAGCACGCGCAACCCACCCAGGCGCTGCAGCGCTTCACCCTGTTGCAGCAGCTCGTAGATTTCCCCGGCCTGATACGGTGGCTCCGGCGGCGCCAGATCCAGCTCGTGGCGCGACTGGGAGATGAACTCGCCGAACCAGTGCTGGAAGTGTTCCGGCTGTTGCACCAGATCCAGCATCATCTGCCGTAAGGCGTCCACTTCCTGCGGCAGGATCTCCGCCGGGTGTTCGCGCAGTTTAACGTCCGGATCGCCGTAGCGCTTGCTGCCCAGCTCGCGCGCCAGCACGTAGTCGGCGAAGCCGCTCACCAGCTCGCGGCCGTTCGGTGCACGGAAGCCCACCGAGTAGTTGAGCGCGTTTTCCAGCGCGTAGCCTTCGTGCGGGAAGCCCGGCGGAATGTAGAGAATGTCGCCCGGCTCCATCTCTTCATCGATGATGGCGTCGAACGGTTCCACCTGCAGCAGATCCGGATGCGGGCAGTGCTGTTTCAGCGGCGTTTTTTCCCCGACGCGCCAGCGGCGGCGGCCGGTGCCCTGAATGATGAATACGTCGTACTGATCGAGGTGCGGGCCGACGCCGCCGCCCGGTACCGAGAAGGAGATCATCAGGTCATCCATCCGCCAGTCCGGCAGCCGGCGGAACGGGCGCATCAGCGCCGCGGAAGGCTCATGCCAGTGGTCCACCGCCTGCACCAGCAGCGACCAATTATTCTCGCTCAGGTGGTCGAAGCTCTCGAAGGGGCCGTGCGCAACCTGCCAACGGCCCTCCTGGTGGCTGACCAGGCGGCTGTCCACTTCGTTTTCCATCGCCAGCCCGGCCAGCTCATCCGGGGAGATCGGATCGATAAAGTTTTTGAAGCCGCGCTTGAGAATCACCGGACGTTTTTGCCAATAACGTTGCAAAAAATCGTTCCAGTCCAGGTCTAATTGATAATCCATGTTCTATTCCAGGAGAGAGGAGTGAGCCTGAGTGCGATTATAACGGAAGTTTGGCCCCGTGGATCGGGGCCGCAGAGGCATAATTTACTCGTTGTGGTGGGTGTCGTGCTGGCGGGCGAAGGTGACCTGCATGCGCGCGCCGCCGAGCGGGCTGTCGCTGATGACGATTTCGCCGTCGTACTGCTCGATGATCTCCGCCGCCACCGACAAACCCAGGCCCTGGCCGGGGCGCAGGGTATCCACCCGCTGGCCGCGCTGGAAGATCAGCTGGCGCTTGCTTTCCGGGATCCCCGGGCCGTCGTCGTCGATGACGATGGTGAGGTTTTTCTCGGAGTGCAGTGAGGTGATCTCAACGAACTCCAGACAGTATTTGCAGGCGTTTTCCAACACGTTGCCCATCACTTCCATAAAGTCGTTCTTCTCGCCCATGAAGGTCACCTCCGGCGAGATGTCCAGCGTGATCGCCACCCCTTTGCGCTGATAAACCTTGTTCAGCGCCACCACCAGGCTGTCGAGCAGCGCAGGTACCGAATGGATCTCGCGCGTCAACACCGTCTGGCCGGAGTTGATGCTGGCCCGGTGCAGGTAGTAACCGATCTGCTGTGAGATGCGCCCGATCTGATCCAGCATGATCGGCTCGGCTTCTTCGATGGTGGTCTGTTTGCCGCTGCGCAGCGAACGCAGGGTACTTTGCAACACCGCCAGCGGCGTTTTCAGGCTGTGGGTCAGATCCGACAGGGTGGTGCGATACTTGGTGTAGCGCTGGCGCTCGTTGCGCACCAGAATGTTCAGATTGCGCACCAGCCCGCGCAGCTCGCTGGGCGGGTTCTCATCCAGCTGATCGCGCTCGCCGTTCTCCAGCTCGCCCACCTGATTGACCAGCGCCTTGATCGGCCGCAGGCTCCAGTAGGCCGCCAGCCACAGCAGCGGCACCACCAGCAGCAGGTTGGCCAACAGCACGTAGCTGAACCACTCCCACACCACGTCGGAGCGCTGCAGCTCCTGCGGAATGCTGTCGACCACCACGATGGTCAGCGCCGGCAGGCGAGGCGTGGCGGCATAGGTGTTGACCGCCACCGAGTGAGTCAGCGCGTTCTGATCGGTATCGTCATAATTCTTCAGCTGATCCTGCGCTTTGGGGTTGTCCCCCAGCACTTCGCTACTGATGCGGGTATCGGTATCAATTTCGTAAAAGCCGGCCTCTTCCAGCCATTCCTTGTTGATCAGCTTCTCCAGCTCCGGCACGTTGCGCTGGCTCCACAGCAGGTTGCCTTTATCGTCGTAGATAAACACCAGCGTCGGGAAGTTGAGATCGATATCGGGGGGAATGGCGATGGTGAGCTTGTTGTCTTTCCACTGCGCCAGGCTGAAGAACAGGTTGCTCTCGCCGCGCAGCAGGCGGAAGGCGGTCTTGTCGAAGCTGACGATGTAGCCGACGACCGCCACCAAACCGTAAGAGAGCGACAGCGCCAGGATCACCCCGGCGGTCGCCATCAGGAAGCGGGCGCGCAGCGAAAACGGTTTTTTATCCTTGTTGAACATCATGTTCACTTCGCGTCAAAACGATAGCCCTGGCCACGTACCGTGGTGATCACTTCATGTGGGTATTCCGCCTGCACCTTTTTACGCAAGCGGCCCATCAGCACGTCGATGGTATGGCTTTCACGCAGTTCGGCGTCCGGGTAGAGTTGCAGCATCAACGAATCCTTGCTCACCACCTTGCCGGCGTTGCGGATCAGGGTCTCGATGATGGTGTATTCAAAAGCGGTCAGCTTGATTTGCCGATCGTTAACGCTCAGTTCGCGGCGCGACAGATCGATCTGGAACGGCGGCAGCACGATCACCTGCGAAGCCAGGCCGCTGTTGCGGCGCATCAGCGCCTGCATGCGGGCGATCACTTCTTCCAGGTGGAACGGTTTGGTTACATAGTCGTCGGCGCCGGCTTCCAGCACCGCCACTTTGTCCTGCCAGCTTTCGCGGGCGGTCAGCACCAGGATCGGCAGCTTGGTCTGGTGCGCGCGCCAGCGGCGGATCAGGCTCAGGCCGTCTTCACCCGGCAGGCCGAGATCGACGATGGCGATATCCGGCGCGTGTTCCTGCAGGAAGTAATCGGCTTCCTTGGCGTCTTCGGCCGCGTCGACCTGATGGCCCATCTCGCGCATCTGAACGGAAAGGTGGTGGCGCAGCAAACCATTATCTTCAACAACCAGTACTCGCATGGCGAACTCCTGTGACTGTGCGGGTGAACGTCCTGTCACCCACGCGATAAAAGGGAACACGCTCTGCGGCGTGTCAGGGGATAACGCGGCCACCTGAACCATTTTGGCAAAAAATGCTGAGGTTATGGTAGGTATAACCCGCTCGGCCCGCAAGAGAGCCGAAGCAATGTATTAAAATAAGCGTTATCAATTTGTTCGCTGACATTATTGGCAAGCTCTGATAAACGTCGGATAAACAGCGGCGGGGCAACGTTAAACGCACCTTAAACGCGGTGGGCATTGCCGGCAGGCGGAAGGGTGAACCGGATCGCTTGAAAAGCTTTAAAGGTACTAATAAGGTATTATTGATGTATCGGCACACTTTTCAGGAGCGACGGATGAAGCAGTTAACCCAGGCAGAACGCATAGCGGGCGCACTTTACGGACAGATGCTGGGCGACGCGCTCGGCATGCCTTCCGAGCTGTGGCCGCGCGAGCGGGTTAAGCGCTACTTCGGCTGGATAGACGGCTTTCTCGATGGGCCGCAGGAGAACACCGCCGCCTGCTACTTCAAGGCCGGGCAATATACCGACGATACAGCGATGGCATTGGCGTTGGCCGATGCGCTGCTGGAAGCGGAAGGCGAGGTGGTGCCGGAACTGATTGCCCGCAACGTGATCCGCTGGGTGGACGGTTTTGACGCCTTCAACAAGAACATTCTCGGCCCCAGTTCCCAACTGGCGCTGAGCGAGCAGAAAGCGGGCACGCCGATCGCCGAGTTGGAAAACAACGGCATCACCAACGGTGCGGCGATGCGCATTTCGCCTTTGGGCTGCGTGCTGCCTTCCGCGCCGCTGGAGGATTTCTACCGGCAGGTGTGGCTGGCCTCCAGCCCGACGCACAAATCCGACATCGCCGTCGCCGGTGCAGTGGCGATCGCCTGGGCCGTCGCGCGGGCGGTGGAGGGGGCACAATGGGCCTCGATTCGCCTGGCGTTGCCGGAGGTGGCGGAGTATGCCCAGCGCCGGCAGGAAACGACGTTCAGCCCTTCGCTGGCGGCGCGCATCGAACTGGCGTTTCAGGTGGTGGATGAAGCCGCTGACACCGAGCAGGCCTCCGAACGGGTGTATCAGCTGATCGGCGCCGGGGTGAGCACCATCGAGTCGGTGCCCGCGGCGCTGGCGATGGTGCAGCTGGCGCAAACCGATCCGACCCGGTGCGCCGTGCTGTGCGCCAACCTGGGCGGTGACACCGACACCATCGGCGCGATGGCCACCGCGATTTGCGGCGCGCTGCACGGCGCAGAAGCGATCGAACCCGGATTGCTGGCGGAGTTAAAACGGGTGAATCCGCTGGATATCGAGGCTTACGTTCAGGCGTTCGCGCGTTTTCGCCGCCGCCGACAGGGTGAGGCGTAAGCGACCGCGTGACGCAACGGATCAGCTTTCGCTGGTAAACTCGTACATGTCGCTGCGGCAGAAGCTTTCGCTGTATTCGATCGGCTTTTTATGGTGGTCGAACAGCGTCTGGCGCACGATCAGCAGCGGCATCGGCTCCGAGAGCCGCAGCGCCTGACGGATATCGTCGTCGGCCATCGCTGCGCTGACCTGGCTGCGCAGCGATCCCATCTCAACCTTATTGCGCCGGAAGTAGTCGTACAGCGAAATGCCAATCTCGTCGACGTTGGCAATTGCCGTCACCACCACGTAGGACACCGCCACCGACATTGGCCGCCGATCGATCAAGTGAATGCGTTTGAGTTTGTAGATCGGCGTTCCGGCCGCCAGCTGGAGCTTTTCAGCCAGTTCAGCGCCGGCGGGCATCCGCTCGCGGCTGATCCACTGGGTGTCCGGCCGGCGCCCCTGCTGTATCACCTCGCGCGAGAATCCTTTGACGTCCGCCAATGAATAGAACAGCTTCGGCTCGGGCCGCTGCGGTTGGATAAAAGTGCCGTAACCGCGCGAACGGCCGATGATGCCATCCTGTTCGAGGCAGGCCAGCGCTTTGCGCACCGTGATGCGCGAGATGCCGAGCCGTTCGGTGAACAGGCGCTCGCTGGGCAAAAAATCCCCCGAATTCAGCAACCCTTGTTCGATGGCCTGGCGCACCGAGGCGTTGAAGCGCAAATACAGCGGCATCGCGCCCGCGCTGGCCAGATCCTGCTGCAGTTTGTCCAGCAGACGCTGGTTGGTCTCCTTGCTCATAGCCGACGGAAGTCCTGTAGCCGCAATGCGATGGCTTATTTAAGGGGATTTCGCCGGGCAGCGCAACTGCCGCCGCCGGGGTGAAATGAGGTAGAGTAGTGCGTCGGCCCCCAGAGCCAGGAGAAGCAATCCCCCATGAGTGACACCCCACGACACGCGGACGACGCGGCAATCCTGGCCGCCTTCGCGCAGCAGCGTCGGCAAGGTCTGACCCGGCGTTCGGCGCTGCATCAGGCTCTGTTGCAACTGATCGCCGCCGGAGAACTGCCCTGGCGGACGAAGCTGCCGCCGAGCCGTGCGTTGGCGGCCCGGCTGACGGTGGCGCGCGACACGGTGGAACAGACCTACGCGCGGCTGGAGGCGGAAGGATTCATCAGCCGATCGGTGGGGCGCGGCAGCTTTGTGCGTTATCGCTGCGACACGCTGCTCGGCCGCGAACTGCTGGCGACGGCGACGGGGCAAGAGGCGCGGCTGGCGGAACGCGAGCTGAGCGATCGCGGCCGGGCGCTGCTGGCGGTCAGCCATACGCCGCACACCTGTCGCCAGGCTTCGCTGACGCCTTCGCTGGCGGATCTGCGGGCGTTCCCCATCGAGCAATGGCTGCAGCAGGAAAAGCAGGCGCTGCGGCGGCACGGCGAGCGATTGTTGGGGTATGCCGATCCGCAAGGGCTGCCGGAGCTGCGCGCGGAGATCGCGCACTATCTGCAGCGGGAGCGGGGCATCAAGGCGACGGCGGAACAGGTGATCGTGGTGACCAGCTCTCAGCAGGCGCTGGCGCTGTGTACCCAGGTGCTGTTCGATCCCGGCGATGCGGTGTTCGTCGAAGAGCCGGGTTATCAGGGAGCGAAAAAACTGGTGCAGTCGGCGGGGCTGCAGGCGCGGCCGATCGGCATCGACGAGCAGGGGCTGGACGTCAGGCAGCTGATGCAGGCCTCGGGCAGCGGGCGCGGCGTTTATATCACGCCGTCTCATCACTACCCGCTGGGGTATTCGCTGAGCCTCGAGCGGCGGCTGGCGCTGTTGCAGTGGGCGCAGCGGCAGCGCGCCTGGATCATCGAAGACGATTATGACGCCGAGTTCAACTACGACCGGCAAACCAAGGCGGCGTTGCAGGGGCTGGACAGCTGCGGGCGTACGCTGTACATCGGCACCTTCAGCAAGACGCTGTTTCCGGGGCTGCGTATCGGCTTCATGATCGCGCCGCCGCAGCTGGTGCGGCCATTGGTCGCCGCCAGACAGTTTCAGGACGGCTACACGTCGGCGCTGGCGCAGATGACGCTGTTCCACTTCCTGCACGAGGGGAGCTACGCCGAGCATCTGCGCAATATGCGCACGCTGTACAAGGCGCGGCTGGACGTGCTGTACGACGCGGTGCATCGTCACCTGGCGGCCTGGACGCGCCCGGCGCTGCCGCAGGGCGGGCTGCAGCTGGTTTGCCCGTTGGCGGATGCGGCGACGGAGCGGCGGCTGGTGGCGGCGGCGGCCGAGCGGGGAATTCGGCTGTACGGCCTGGCGGACTTCTACACCGGCATGCCGCAGCGCGGGGCGTTGGTGCTCGGCTTCTCGGCCTATACGCCGGATGAGATCGTGCGCTTTATCGCCACGCTGGCGCAGGTGTTCAGCGCGCTGCCGGTGGAAAGCGACGGTTAAAATTGGTCTGCTCTGCGTTTTGAATTGGTCCGTATTGCACTGTCTCCGTGCGGTGTATTCTGCCGCTATCCGATTATTTCCCTAATGGAAATAATATCTTACTCAGAGAGGCGCTATGAACCTATCCAACCCTGAAGTGACTATCCGCAGAATCAATGGCGACGACAAAGCGCAATGGCTGGCGTTGTGGCAGGGCTATCTCGATTTTTATCGCGCCGACGTGGCGCCGCAGGTGACCGAGCGCACCTTCGAACGCCTGGGGCAGGATGAACAGGTGTACGGGCTGGTGGCGGAGGATGCCGAGGGCCGGCTGCTGGGGCTGATGAACCTGGTGTTTCATCCGTCCACCTGGAGCGCGGTCGGCTATTGTTATATCGAAGATCTCTATGTGTCGCCGCAGGCGCGCGGCCGCAAGGTGTCGGAAAAGCTGTTCGAACAGGCATACCGATTGGCAGAGACGCGCGGCAGCGATCGGGTCTACTGGATGACCCAGGAGTACAACGCGCCGGCGCGCTCGCTGTACGACAAAATCGGCAGAAGAAGCTCGTTTATCGTTTATTCCCGTTAATCGCAGGAGGGCGTTTATGGCAATGAATCGTTATGGTCAGCCGGTCGGGGAACTGATGCCGGATTGGCAGCCGGCTCGCCGCCCGGGCGGCGCGACGCTCGGCGGGCGTTTCTGCTCGCTGGCGCCGCTCGAGCCGCAGCGGGATTACGCCGCGCTGTTCGAGGCGTTTCAACTGGCGCCGGACGGCCGCGACTGGACCTATCTGTCTATCGAACGGCCCGATACGCCGGCGGCGATGCTGCAACATCTGGAGACGCTGCAGGCCAACCCGGCGCTGGTCAATCTGACGGTGTTCGACGCCGCCAGCGACGCGCCGGTGGGCACGGTGGCGCTGATGCGCATCGACGAGGCCAACGGCGTGCTGGAGATCGGCCACGTCAGCTGGTCGCCGTTGATGAAACAGCGCTCCAGCGCCACCGAAGCCATCGCACTGCTGCTGCGCTACGCCTTCGACACGCTGGGCTACCGCCGCTGCGAGTGGAAGTGCGACAGCCATAACGCGCCGTCGCGCCAAGCCGCGCTGCGCTTCGGTTTTCGCTACGAGGGTAACTTCCGTTTCGCGGTGATCGTCAAGGGGCGCAGCCGGGATACCGACTGGTTCGCCATCACCGCCGACCGTTGGCCGGCGGTGCGTCAGGCGCTGGCGCGCTGGCTGAGCGCGGACAACTTCGATGCGCAGGGGCGGCAGATAGCCAGGCTGCAGGTGTTGCGCGGCGAATGATAAGCAAAAAGGCGGCCCAGGGGCCGCCTTTTTATCGGGCTAAAGCGCTTACTTCAGCTCGTCGACCATGGTAGTGGCGCGGCCGATGTAGTTGGCCGGGGTCATCGCCTTCAGACGGGTTTTCTCTTCTTCCGGCAGCGCCAGGCCATCGATGAACGCCTGCATGCCGGCGGCGTCCACGCGTTTGCCGCGGGTCAGCTCTTTCAGCTTCTCGTATGGCTTCTCGATACCGTAGCGGCGCATCACGGTCTGGATCGGCTCGGCCAGCACTTCCCAGTTGTGATCCAGTTCGTCCAGCAGGTGCGCCTGGTTCACCTCCAGCTTGCTGATGCCTTTCAGGGTGGCCTGATAGGCGATCAGCGCGTAGCCCAGGCCCACGCCCAGGTTACGCAGCACGGTGGAGTCGGTCAGGTCGCGCTGCCAGCGGGACACCGGCAGTTTACCCGCCAGGTGGCCCAGCACGGCGTTGGCCAGGCCCAGGTTGCCTTCGGAGTTTTCGAAGTCGATCGGGTTGACCTTGTGCGGCATGGTGGAAGAGCCGATTTCGCCGGCGATGGTCTTCTGCTTGAAGTGGTTCAGGGCGATGTAGCCCCAGATGTCGCGGTCGAAGTCGATCAGGATGATGTTGAAACGCGCTACGCAGTCGAACAGCTCGGCGATGTAGTCATGCGGCTCGATCTGGGTGGTGTACGGGTTCCAGGTGATGCCGAGCGAGGTCACGAACGCCTCGCTGAACTGGTGCCAGTCCACTTCCGGGTAAGCGACGATGTGGGCGTTATAGTTGCCGACCGCGCCGTTGATTTTACCCATGATCTCCACGCGCTCCAGCTGGCGGTATTGGCGCTCCATGCGGTAAGCCACGTTGGCGAACTCTTTGCCGACGGTCGACGGGGTCGCCGGCTGGCCGTGGGTGCGCGACAGCAGCGGGATATCGCGGTATTCCAGCGCCAGCCCTTTCAGCGCGTCGATGATTTTGCGCCAGTATGGCAACACCACGTCCTGACGGGCGCTTTGCAGCATCAGCGCGTGCGACAGGTTGTTGATGTCTTCGGAGGTGCAGGCGAAGTGGATGAACTCGGACACCGCGTGCAGCGCAGGCACCGCCGCCACTTTTTCCTTCAGGAAATACTCGACCGCTTTCACGTCGTGGTTGGTGGTGCGCTCGATGGTTTTGATGCGCTGAGCGTCTTCTTCATTGAATTCCGCGACGATTTTGTCGAGGAAAGCGTTTGCGTCGGCGTCAAAAGCGGGAACTTCCTTGATTTCTGCGCAGGCCGCCAGTTTTTGCAGCCAACGTACTTCAACCTGTACGCGGAATTTCAGCAGACCGTATTCGCTGAAAATGGGGCGCAGTGCGCTGACTTTATCACCGTAGCGTCCATCAACGGGGGAAACGGCGGTCAGTGAGGATAATTCCATCGGTAGCAACTCCTGGGATCGATTAACAATGAGCAACGATATTTTGCGCCTGTTTGAACAGACGATTACGGGAAAACATTAACTGCAGGCGGCTGCCGCCGACCTGTTGCCACAGCACGGCGGCGCGAATGCCGGCCAGCAGCGTGGCGCGAACCTTGGCCTGCACCTGCGGGTTCTGCAAGATTGCCGGCGAGCCGGTCACCTGGATGCGCGGCCCGAGCGGGCTGACCACGTCGACGTAAATGCCGGCCAGCGCGCTGATGATGGTGTCCGACTCAAGATCGAAGTGCGCCAGCTGGCGCTCGAGCTGGCCGAGGCGTTCGCCGAGCGTGTTCATCGCCGGTTTGTTGGCGTTAAGCTTGCGCTCCAGCACCATCAGGCTGATGGTGTAGCGGGTCAGTTCCGCACCCGGCCCTTTGTTGTTGGCGTTAAGCACGCCCATCAGGGTTTCGAGGCCGACCATCAAATTGCGTTCTTCACCGCCGAACACCGCCAGCGTGGAGGGCGGGTCCATCTGCAGCAGGCTTTTCAGCGAGGTTTGAAAGGCTTCGCGGTTGCATTGCCCTTCATGGGCCAACTGCTGAACCAAACGCGCCGCCTGGCTGATACCCGCCATGGCCAGCGTGATGTCATAATAATTCTTCGCCACGATTACTCCTGTAAACGCTGTGAACGGTACATGGCTTACTGCATAAGGTTGTGTGTATCGCCAGGATAACGGCGGCGGCCGCGAACGGGAACGATCGGGCGTGGCTGTAACAACGATGACAACGAATGCCGCGGATCATGCCACAAAATCGAGGGTAAACCCAGCGTCTAATACGCCCGTAACGAGGCGGAGGCGCCGTGCGGCGCAGAACTGCGCAAATAGGAGCCGAAAATCTCCGGCGTAGCGACGCGAACATATTGTTGCGGCGGCAAATAAAGTGCGGCGGCTGCATCTATACTGCCAACGTGAGCCCTCAAATAAAGACCTTTATATGCACGTAAAAAACAAGCAGCCGCTGCCGGCGGTGACGCTGGCGGCCATCGGCGTGGTGTACGGCGATATCGGCACCAGCCCGCTGTACACTCTGCGCGAATGCCTGACGGCAGAGGAGGGCATCACCATGACGCCGGCCTCGATCTACGGCTTTCTGTCGCTGATCTTCTGGCTGCTGACGCTGGTGGTGTCAATTAAATACATTTGTTTCGTGATGCGCGCCGACAACGACGGCGAGGGGGGGATCCTGACGCTGATGTCGCTGGCGATCCGCAAGCTGGATGCGCGCTGGGTGCCGGCGGCGGTGCTGATCGGGCTGGTGGGCGGCAGCTTCTTTTATGGTGATGGGGTGATCACCCCGGCCATTTCGGTGCTCTCGGCCATCGAGGGGCTGCAGATTATCGCCCCCGAGCTGGACCGCTTTATCGTGCCGCTCTCGCTGCTGGTGCTGACCGCGCTGTTTGCGATCCAAAAACACGGCACCGGCAGCGTCGGCAAGCTGTTCGCGCCGGCGATGGTGATCTGGTTCCTGACATTGGCGCTGCTGGGCATCGGTGGCATTTTGCATCACCCCGGTGTGCTGCGGGCGTTGAACCCTTACTGGGCGGTGAATTTCTTCCTCGAGTACAAGGCGGTATCGTTCTTCGCATTGGGCATGGTGGTGCTGTCGGTGACCGGCGCCGAAGCGCTGTACGCCGATATGGGCCACTTCGGTAAAAAGCCGATCCGCCTGGCGTGGTTTACCCTGGTGGCGCCGTCGCTGGTGTTGAACTACTTCGGCCAGGGGGCGCTGCTGCTGGCCAACCCGGCGGCGATCAACAACCCGTTCTTCCTGCTGGCGCCGACCTGGGCGCTGATCCCGCTGCTGGTGATCGCCACGCTGGCGACGGTCATCGCCTCGCAGGCGGTGATCTCCGGCGTGTTCTCGCTGACGCGCCAGGCGGTGCGGCTGGGCTACCTGCCGCCGATGCGCATCATTTATACCTCCGATCAGGAGTCCGGGCAGATTTACATTCCGGTGGTGAACTGGCTGCTGTTCGCGGCGGTACTGATCGTGATCATCAGCTTCAAACACTCCGGCAACCTGGCCTCGGCTTACGGCATCGTGGTGACCGGCACCATGCTGCTGTCGTCGATTTTGCTGAGCATCGTGGCGGTGAAAAACTGGGGCTGGCCGCGTGCGCTGGGCGGACTGATGTTGGTTGTCATGCTGTGCATCGACGTGCCGCTGTTCGGCGCCAACCTGATCAAGCTGGCGACCGGCGGCTGGCTACCGGTGGCGCTCGGGCTGACCATTCTGCTGATCATGCTGACCTGGAAGACCGAGCGTTCGCGCCTGATCCGCCGGCTGCGCGACAACCAGGAAGGGCTGACCGCGCTGATCGAGTCGCTGGAGAAGGCGCCGCCGAAGCGGGTGCCGGGCACCGCCGTGTTTATGGAACGCACGCCGCACGCGGTACCGCTGGTGCTGTTGCACAACCTGAAGCACAACAAGGTGCTGCAT
>NZ_KV792444.1:127977-150637 GCF_001808215.1 Serratia sp. HMSC15F11 | reverse complement strand
AAGGTGCTGCATGAGCGCGTGGTGCTGCTGACCATCGTCACCACCGACATGCCGTACGTGCACAACGTGCAGCGGGTGGCGATCGAACAGCTGTCGGCGAGCTTTTGGCGGGTGGTGGCGAGCTACGGCTGGCGCGAAACGCCCAACGTGACGGACATCCTTTACCGCTGCGGCCTGGAAGGGATGAGCTTCACCATGAACGAGACCTCGTTCTTCATGTCGCGCGATACGCTGGTGCTGGGCAAACGGCCCTGGTATTTGCGCATTCGCGGCAAGGTGTTCCAGCTGTTGCAGCGCAACGCGCTACGGGCGCCGGACCTGTTCGAAATCCCGCCGAACCGGGTGATCGAGCTGGGGGCGCAGGTGGAATTCTGAATAAAAAAAACGCTGCGGTAAACGCAGCGTTTTTCTTTTGCCGGGCAGTTACGCCAGGCGCTGTTCGATGATGCCGCCGCCGAGGCAGATTTCGCCCTGGTAGAACACCGCCGACTGGCCGGGGGTGACGGCGGAGACCGGTTCGTCGAAACGCACTTCGATGCGTTCGTCGTCGAGCGGGGTCACGGTGCAAGGGATATCCTGCTGGCGATAGCGGGTCTTCACCGTGCAGCGGAACGGGCCGCTCAGCGGCAGGCGATCCACCCAGTGCAGCTGCTGTGCGATAAGGCCGACGGACATCAGGCGCGGATGATCGTGCCCCTGTGCGACCACCAGTACGTTGTTGGCCACGTCTTTATCCACCACGTACCACGGATCTTCGCTGCTGTCTTTCAGGCCGCCGATGCCCAGCCCTTTGCGCTGGCCCAGGGTGTGATACATCAGGCCCTGGTGTTCGCCGACGGTCTGGCCGTCAACGCTGACGATCGGGCCCGGCTGCGCCGGCAGGTAGCGGCCGAGGAAGTCACGGAACTTGCGCTCGCCGATAAAGCAGATGCCGGTGGAGTCTTTCTTCTTGGCGGTGACCAGCTCCAGCTGCTCGGCGATGCGGCGCACCTCCGGCTTCTCCAGCTCCCCGACCGGGAACAGGCTCTGCGCCACCTGCTCGTGGCTCAGGGTGTAGAGGAAGTAGCTCTGATCTTTGTTACCGTCGACGCCGCGCAGCAGGCGGCTCTTGCCGTCCACGTCCTGGCGGCGCACGTAGTGGCCGGTGGCGATAAAATCGGCCCCCAGATCTTCGGCGGCAAACTCCAGGAAGGCTTTGAATTTGATCTCTTTATTGCACAGGATGTCCGGGTTCGGCGTGCGGCCGGCCTTGTACTCTTCCAGGAACAGCTCAAACACGTTGTCCCAGTATTCCGCCGCAAAGTTCACCGTGTGCAGTTCGATGCCCAGCTTGTCGCAGACCGCTTGCGCGTCGGCCAGATCGGTCGCGGCGGAGCAGTACTCTTCGTCGTCGTCTTCTTCCCAGTTCTTCATGAACAGCCCAGCGACCTGATAGCCCTGTTGCTGTAACAGATAGGCGGTAACGGAAGAGTCGACGCCGCCGGACATACCGACGATTACTTTTTTCTGGCTGTTGTCTGACATGGGGATCTCACGAACTTGAACACGAACCGTGCTGATAAAAACAAGCGCAGGATTTTACCACGTTGGCCGCGCCGGCGCACTGTTCATCTTGTGCTGCCCGGCGCCCTTAAAACGGCCAGGCGAAGCTGCCGACCAGTGACAGCGGGTAGCGCTCCGGCTGCTGGTAGCTGCGAATGCTCTCCGCCACCAGTGCGGAACGCAGGTTGGGCGCCTGCAAAATCTCGTCGGCGCTCAGCCACAGGCAGCGATCGATGTCGCTGTCGTGCGGCTCGGTCGGCAGCGGCTGTTCCAGCTCGATAACGAAGCAAAAACGCAGGAACGGCGTGCGATCCGGCGCGATCCACTGGTGCAGGCGCAGGAACGCCTGAGGCGTGGCGCGGATGCCTGTCTCTTCCCACAGCTCGCGTTCGGCAGCCTGTACCAGCGTCTCGTCGGCCTCGAGGTGGCCGGCCGGCTGGTTCCACAGCGCTTTGCCGTTGATGGTCTCTTCGACCACCAAAAATTTGCCGGCGGCGTGCACTACGCAGGCCACGGTGACGTGCGGTTTGAACATGCGCTCTCCTTACAGCGGTTTGTCGATGCGCTGGTAGATGTCGTCCAGTTCGGCGATGCGGGTGCGGTAGCTTTGCAGCAGGCAGGCGGTATCGCCGCCGCACCGCTGGCGTTTTGCCAGCCAGGCCTGCTGGCTGTCCTGCATCGCGCCACGCGCGCCCATGGCGAACAGGCCGCGCAGGAATTGGTACTTGGTGGCCATTTGCACATCCAGATCGTTCAGCGTGCGGTTGGCGCAGATGGCTTGCTCATCGCGGTTTGCCGCCTTGGCGCAGTCGAAGCTGGCGGCCTGGGCGGCGAACGGGGCCGCCAGAGCGGCGAGCAGTAGCGCGATCGGCGTGTATTTCATGGCGCCTCCATCGGTTATCGGTCTACAGAGAATCGATGCTTTTCCATTCACCAGGCTGCAGTGAACCCAGCGAAAGATTACCCATACTGTAGCGAATCAGGCGCAGGGTAGGGAACCCGATATGCGCCGTCATACGACGCACCTGGCGGTTTCGCCCTTCATACAGGGTGATTTTCAGCCAGCAAGTGGGGATGGATTTACGTTCGCGGATCGGTGGGTTGCGCGGCCACAGCCACTGCGGCTCGGCCACCAACTCCACCCCGGCGGGCAGCGTGGGGCCGTCTTTCAGCGTGACGCCGCTGCGCAATGGCGTCAGATCGCTCTCCTGCGGCGCGCCCTCGACCTGCACATAATAGATTTTGCCGGTGCGCTTCCCCGGCTGGGTGAGCTGCGCCTGCAGCTGGCCGTCGTTGGTCAGCACCAGCAGCCCTTCGCTGTCGCGATCCAGGCGCCCGGCGGCGTAAACGTCGGGGAAGGGGATGTACTCTTTCAGCGTGGCGCGGCCGGCTTCGTCGGTGAACTGCGGCAACACGTCGAAGGGCTTGTTGAATAACACAATTCGGCGCGGCCCTTTCGGCGCGGCGGGTTTGGCGGCATTCGGCTTGCTGAATCGTTTAACTTTGTGATTTCTAACAGAGAATTTTTTCATAACAGTTGAGATTACGGATGATAAGCGCATTATAACCGAATCCGTTTCGGATTGGCGCGGACCGAATATTCAAGTAGTATCTACACGCATCTTACAAAGCATTAACAAAATTGCGCTTGAAGGAGAGGTTGATGGAAAGCAAAGTAGTTGTTCCGGCAGAAGGTAAAAAAATCACGGTTGACGCCCAGGGTAAACTGGTTGTTCCTCATAACCCGATCATCCCGTTCATCGAAGGCGACGGCATCGGCGTTGACGTGACTCCTGCCATGATCCACGTGGTTGATGCGGCCGTTAAAAAGGCTTACCACGGCGAACGTAAAATCTCCTGGATGGAAATCTACACCGGCGAAAAATCTACCCACGTTTACGGTAAAGACGTGTGGCTGCCGGACGAAACTCTGGACCTGATCCGCGGCTACCGCGTCGCCATCAAAGGCCCCCTGACCACCCCGGTCGGCGGCGGCATCCGTTCTCTGAACGTGGCCCTGCGCCAGCAGCTGGATCTGTACGTGTGTCTGCGCCCGGTGCGTTACTACCAGGGTACCCCAAGCCCGGTGAAACAGCCTGAGCTGACCGACATGGTGATCTTCCGCGAAAACGCCGAAGACATCTACGCCGGCATCGAGTGGAAAGCCGGCTCCGCCGAAGCGGACAAAGTGATCAAATTCCTGCGCGACGAAATGGGCGTGAAGAAAATCCGCTTCCCAGAGCAGTGCGGTATCGGCGTGAAGCCATGCTCCGAAGAAGGGACCAAGCGTCTGGTGCGTGCGGCGATCGAATACGCCATCACCAACGACCGTGACTCTGTGACCCTGGTTCACAAAGGCAACATCATGAAGTTCACCGAAGGTGCCTTCAAGGATTGGGGCTATGAGCTGGCGCGCGAAGAGTTCGGCGGCGAGCTGATCGACGGCGGCCCATGGCTGAAGATCAAGAACCCGAACACCGGCAAAGAGATCGTGGTTAAAGACGTGATCGCCGACGCCTTCCTGCAGCAGATCCTGCTGCGCCCGGCGGAATACGACGTGATCGCCTGTATGAACCTGAACGGCGACTACATCTCCGACGCCCTGGCGGCCCAGGTTGGCGGCATCGGTATCGCACCGGGCGCCAACATCGGCTCCGACTGCGCGCTGTTCGAAGCGACTCACGGCACCGCGCCGAAGTACGCCGGCCAGGACAAAGTGAACCCAGGCTCCATCATTCTGTCCGCAGAAATGATGCTGCGCCACATGGGCTGGTTCGAAGCGGCTGATCTGATCGTTAAAGGCATGGAAGGCGCCATCGCCGCCAAGACCGTGACCTATGACTTCGAACGCCTGATGGAAGGCGCTAAGCTGCTGAAATGTTCAGAGTTTGGCGACGCTATCGTAGAGCACATGTAATATAGTAACGAGTGAAATTAATAACGGGGGCTAAATGCTCCCGTTACTTTATTATTCAACTTGGATTTTTTATCAAAACATTATCAAAACGTTTTATCAAAACCCCCTCCAAATTCTCTCTTCAAACCGCAACAGTGATCCAATCTTTGCCTCGATCATCGTGATACCGATCGGTCTGTTTCTGAGATTTGTGGCCCAGTAGCAGCTGGGTATTGAGCCCCTGTTCGCTATAAAGCCTTTCGGCCAGGGAGCGTTGTTCGTGAAACGTTGCTGGCGTACCGTAGCCCCAATCGATGTTTGCTTTATCGCGTGCTTTGCTGAAATTTACCGTAAGGGTATTGCCGCTCACCTGGGCGCCGCGTTGGGCCATCGATGTTGATCGGAAGTAATGGATCAGATACGGGCTGACGGCGTAATCTCGGCATCGTGCGACAACTTCACGCAGGGACATGTTGATCGCTTCACAACGAAGTGAAAGGGGAATAGCAAGCTTGGCGCCAGTCTTCTCTTGCACGATGTGCAAACAGTCATCCCAGATATCATTAAACCTCATGGCAGAAATGTCCCCGAGGCGCTGGCCGGTGACCAAGGCTAACAGCATTGCATTACCCATATACCGGTGATTCTTGTCCGCGATATCGAAAATCTGCTGCCACTCCTGCAGGCTGAGGCGTTGCCTGGTAATTTTCCTGCGTGGCTGCTTGGTGGCCAGCGCAGGGTTATAACCCGGAGGGACCTCACCAACATGCTGCGCTTCTTTGAATACGTCGATCAGGACGGAACGGACAACCTGGGCCATACGTGGCTGCCCAGCGGCCGTATACTCATCCAGTAACACCGCAATATCGCGGGCATCCACGGCGGGTAACGGCTTCATCGCATAGTTTTGGCGCATGAGTTCAACGGGCTTTCGTTTCTGCTTGAAAGTATTGGGTTTGATATCGCCGGCAGAAAGGCGTTCTTCCTGTATTTTCCAGTATCGATTAAGCCAAGTGTTGACGGTAATTTCTTTCCCGCGGATCTGGGCAATTCTGTCGCTCAGAGCCAGCATCTGGCGGCTTCTCTGCTCCGCTAACCGGTTATTTGCTTCAATCGCGATCTCTTTCGCTTCTTGCTCATTATCACCCAGGGCATGGTATTTGCCGGTAATAGGGTGACGGTAACGCCAATAAATTTTATTGGCGGTCCGGCTAAATAATGGGTAAAGGTTAGGTATTTTTACGTTATTTTTCCGTGGTCTGGCAGCCATCGTTCAAAATCCTCAGCAACCTTGGGTTGTCGTTCTTTTTCTTTTCCGGTTCTGCCAGCGATCCAACGAGTTCAGCATCCTCTCTCACACGCCACCATCGGCCTTCTTTTTGGGCTGGTGGGTTGAAGTGGCCGGCTTTGGCTCGTTGCCTCAATGTGCTCACTGAGGGTGGGTCGCTGCGATATTTTTCAGCTGCCCATTCTTCAAGTTTTAGCATCTGTAGCATGAGTTATCTCCACACATAGGCCCGCTGCAACGGGCCTGATCAAAATCACTTCATTGCTGAAACAAATATCCAGGCTATGGCCACCACTACGACAGCGCCAAATAATGCCTCAGCCAAGTTCATTTTCACTCTCTTCATCAGGCATAGGGATCACCCGCTGGTGGATTAGCGAAACATATTGGGCCTGGTGTACTGCGTCGGCCAGCGCATTGTGGCGTTCGCCGTCGAAAGGCAGGTCGCGTTTCGGGTCGAATCCGACACGCCGGCCGAGGTTCACCATGGTGCGCACGTCCAAATCGTTGAACCAGTTCCAACATGGCGCTTTACTGCAGCGCTCGTAGGCTTCACGCAGAATGACGTTGTCGAAGGCGGCACCGTTGCCCCAAACCTTCAGATACTTCGGCTGCTCGCAGCTGCGGGTGACAAAATTGGTCAACGCATCGAGGGCCTCAGCGATGGGTTTTGCCTCGTCACTGGTGATCGCCGCTCGGGCATCACTGCTTTGTTTCAGCCACCATTTGATGGTATCGCCATCGGGAACGGCGCCGGCGGCCAGTTCACTCGCCAGATTTACCGCGGTATAAAACTGCGGGCCCAACTCACCCGTCATAGGGTTAAAGAACACGGCGCCGATCGCCACGATTGGTGCATTTGGCTTAGTGCCCATGGTTTCCAGGTCAATCATCAGGTCATTCATTGTTTTTACCTTGTGTTGGGGCCGCTGCCAGCCACTGAAAAAGTTTTTCTGCGTCTTCGGCGGCGATCACCCGCTGGCCGTTATCGAGAACGTGAACCTTAACCTGCATCCCGGCGACTTCCATTGCTTCCTCAGCAATTGAGGTTGGTAAATCAGGCATCGTCACGGCTAACCTCCGGCGCTGCAGGTAATGGCATCCAGTGGGTAACAGCACTGTCGCACCATTCATGGTGCCGGTTTATCCAGATGCAAACTCGTTGCTGAATAACGCTGGGATCTTCCTTTCCGAACCAGCACCAATAAGCGCCATCGGCATCAGGCACGCGCTCGCTGCACGCTATCCAACCATCCGGAATTACCGGAGAGTTGAACGTGTAACCGCTACTTACAGGTTGAGCCAGCAGGTGCTCGACTTCTTCGCGAGCATCGCTGCACCGTATGGCGCTAAAGTGTCCGCGTGTCCCATCGCAATCAAGCAGGCGATTAACAGCGGCTGCCAAGTTTCCCGGAATATTATTTGGAATATTTTGTGGTTCGATTTGTTGTTGAGCCTTTTCGTTGGCATCACCGACATGGTTCAGCATTGCGGCGCGGCAGGCCTCTTCCAGCACCCAATTAACCGCATCTTTCCACACCCCGGTTTCAACAGGGGTATTCTCCCGCTTAACTTGCTCGTAGAACGTTACCGCTCTTTTTAGCCCGTCCGGCACTGCTGGCTCTGGCGGTGCGGTGAGTGCGCGTGCTCGCGCCACTGCTTCATCCGGCGTTGCGCCGTAGACGCGCGCCAAGATTTCATCACCGCTTGCACCGATGCGCAGCTGTACCCACCAATCGCCGAGGCCAGGATATTCTTCTTGGTTCATTGTCGGCAGTCTGCCAACGCGGATTTCTCCAAGTTCACCAGCCACCGGCTGCGCCTCCCGTCCCGCGATCGGGACTGTGTAAATTGCGGTGTCATCTTCAGGCGCGCCTTTATGCCAAACCACACCTTTGCGGCCTGATACGGTGGTGTAGAACCCAGCAGGCTGCGCCTCCCGGTTAGCCCGCGCTTTCCAGCCTTCCCACATCGCAGCGGCCATGATGAACCACGCATTGCCGCAGCCTTCCTTCTTCTCGTCGAAGAACCAGTTCACAAAATCCATCGACATGCAATTTTGCTCAGCAAACTGCCGGCGCTCAGCGATGGTGGTAGGTTTATTGCTCAACATACTTCCCATCAGTTCAACTCCGCATACCGGACCCGGCCGTAGTATTTGCCCGAACGAAAGCGATAATGCTTTTCGCTCCGCCACATATCGCGTTCTGTCGTCAAATTGACGCCCCGCACCAGTCGAGAAGAAAAGTTAAGCGGAGGCATGGCTGATCACCCCTCGGTGGCTAATACGGTATATACGCTTCGGCATGCCGGCAGATTGGCGATTACCACCGGTAAACTGTGCCCAGATATTCAGCTCATTGAGAAAACCACGCAGGCCCATTGCAGTACGACGACAACCGTTTTTATTTGCTTTGCCGACAGAGCGCTTGGCTTTGCGGATTACTCTTCGGTTATGGGCGTTACAGACTTCAATCCAACGGTCATTTCCCCTGTTTTTATAGGGGGAGCGAGCATCACGATGGCGGGAAGCTCTTTCGATGCGGTGTGCCTCGTTCAACTCGTTAAGATAGGTTGCTTTACTCATTACTCGTCTTCCTCATTGACCATAACCAGCTGCGTATCGTCAGGTACTTCCATGGTCAGTTGGACGCTGTAACCTCGCTCATGCATGGAGTATGAGACAGGCCAAGCTGGCACCGGCACGTCTTCACCAACCTGACAAAGCCCAATAGCCCAGCAACCTTCATCGGTGTAGTTTGCGACAACCAGCACTTCGCCTTCGGCAGATTTCAAGTGATAGATCCCCAGCTCGTTAAAGCAGCCGATCTCTTCACGTATCGCACCCTCAACCTCAAACAGATCATCGCTGGCGCCATAAAAATTTAGTGTCTTGCTCATCAGTAACCCCCGCGGCGCGTGGCCAGCCGAATACGTTGATAAATTTCACTTGCGTTGCTGCGCTCTTCTCCCAGCTCGCAAGCACAGAAATAGGCATAGGCTGCTTTTTCACATGCCTGGTGAGCGTCGATAAATTCACGTTTCAAAGCTTCGGTGTGGTGCTTTTCAACCAGATTCTTTAAGGCCTCGGGATCCTCTTCAATAGGGCGCAGCCAGTAACAAACTGGCCCATCTTCGGTGTCGTGGATTGAACCGATGAACCATCCATCGCCCGCTGGCGGAGTGGGCTCCCAATCGCTAATATCGCCGTCCCCGGATTCATAGGCATCGATCTGTTCGGCAGTGGCATGATTTTCCATCCACTGCAGCGCGCCAGTGACGCGGTTTGCTTCCTTCCACGCCTCAAATTCACCAGGCGTGCCATATTCCGCGCCATTGGCAGGCACAAAGTAATCCGGGTGCGTCCAGTAGCCGTACTGGTCACGCTGTGGTTCAACTGCGGTGATCAATTTGCTCATGATGTTGTCTCCTGCAGCCGGCGGATCCGGCCGTAATATTCGCCTGAGTTCCAGAACACGACTTTCATTCCGGGCTCTACCTGGTTTTCGAATCGCCGCGGTACGAACCACATGACGACGGCTTTCTTTACAAAGACGCTGCTGACGATTTGGGTGCTGACGCGCTTAGCCATTGCCAGCCCCCTTTACGAAGATGATCCAGTGCGTTTTGTCGTTCTTTCCGGTGCGCTGCCCGATCGCCGGCTTTTCGTCTGTGAGGGCGATGATCTGGCTAACCGGTATCTGGGTTTCGTTCCATTTGAAGATCAGCACGCCGAGTGGCCGCAGCACGCGGAAAGCCTCAGCGAACCCGGCACGCAGTTCATCGCGCCAAGTTTCGCGATCGAGCTTCCCGTACTTTTTGCCCTGCCAGCCGTTGGGGCCGACGCGCTCCAGGTGCGGCGGATCGAACACGACAACAGGGAAGCTACCGTCTGCAAACGGTAGCGCGGTGAAGTCGGCGATCAGGTCAGGGGAGATAACCAGTTTCCGACCATCGCATAGGGTGTGGCTCTCGCTGCGCTTGTCACTGAATACAGCGCGCTCGTCTTCTTTGTCGAACCAGAACATGCGCGGGCCGCAGCACATATCCAAAATGCTTTTGCCGTCGAGTGCTGGCATCACCGGCCGCTCTTTCATACTTCCTCCCGCTCTGGTTGGACGAGATCGTAGTACTGGCCATAGGTCAGCTTCTGGAATTCTGGAGGGATGATCACGTCGCCGTGCCCAACCTCGCCGTCGCGCGATTTCGTGTTCGGGATGGCAAACAGCAGGCAGTCATCGCGCCCAGGGCAGAGGCCGCCGTAGGTGCTCAGCATGGGAATGCCTCTGGACGTACCGGTACCGAAGCCGGTACGCATGATGCCGTAGTGGTTGATGATGTAGGTCTGCCACGGCGGCAGGTCTGCCAGCGCGCTGTTTGCCTTGGCGATCGCCGCATCCAGCTGCTTGTTGAATTCCCGTCCTTCCTTGGTGTTACCCTTTCCTCGGGCGATGACAACCGGAGCATCTTTGAAATAAGTACGATGCTTGATGGTGGTCTGGCACGGGAATTCATGATCAGCAGGCCACACCAAGTTACATACGCGGCTCCCTTTGTCGCCGAACCCGTATGAATTGGTGTGCGCTACCGCATCGAACTCGGCTTGCAGCCCGGCGATGATGGCTTGGCGCTTGGCGTCGATTGCTTTAAAGCCCTCGACCAGCGTCTTAACGGCCGGCCCCTCGACTTTGAAATGGTCGTAGTGCTTGGCATTATCCGACATGCTATTTGTCCTCCTGGCGCTGCGCCGGGATCACTCCATCCACTGGCAGGCATTCATATTGCGGTGGGAGCTGTTGCTGGTGGATATCCGCCAGACAGTTGCTTTTGTCTGGGTACACCCAGCCCTGCGGCACAAATTCGCAGGGCTGATAGGTGTAGCAGACGAGCAGGAACAGGCCGAACATCACGCAGTCCTCTCGCTGGACAGCTGGTTATAACGCTGCATGAACATCGCCCTGGCCTGTACTGGATTGACTGGCGACACGAAAATGTCTTCGGAAGGGCGGATCCCGTTGAGCATTGGCCAAGGTGTCCCATCGTCAATGTCGAGGTCGCGGCGCTCGGTGGCCAGCATCACCAGATCGGCATGCTTTACGATCGGGCTGGTTGTGGCTGGAAGGCCGAATTTATACCGAATAACAAAATCAATATTATTTTCGATGCCGCGATAGTCGGGAATTAATTTTTTAAGCGGTGATGGAATATCTTTACAATATGCTTCGTGCGCGTCATGTAGTAATGCTTCAAAAGCAAAACTAGGCGGGACAATTTTACTGGCAATTACACAATGCTGCGCCACGCTATAGAATTCAGGAATGTGACCATTGAAGCGGCATTCATGAGATAAGGCTTGCGCTATATCTTCAATGCAAATATCGTCAACGGTTGGCGCTTCGTAATCAAAGCGTTTACCCGTAAAGGTTAAAATCCAAGACATAATTATTCTCCACACAGTTTTTTGCAACACTTCACCAAATACCCCATCGCTGGGGTATTTGAGGCTGTATTACTTATTTAAAAAATCAGGCTTTAAAATTACCGATGAAGGTTTCTACTGAGCCGCCATCGAATTTATCGATCAGCAGATCGCGAAACTCGTTGGCAATTGCCTCTTCCTGCGCTTCAAGTTGAACAATGCGCAAGACGAAAAGCGGCTCGTCACTTTTCAGCAGGCTATTGCGAAGGCTGAACTTGCGTTCCCCGAGGCCTTCATACGGGGTGCAGGTGAATTCGAATGCAACCGGCATCACGTCTTTGCTGCTGGCTTCAATGCTTTGCATGAGTGATTTTTTACCGCTGAAATCACCGTCTTCATGATCTGCTTCTGACATTTGCTTAATGCTCACGCGGCGAACGGCACCGGCAGCCTGCGAGATAGACATTGCTTTACCCTCGGCATCAAATGCTTCCAGATAGTCGCTCCAGTCTTCCAGCCATTCGGCAATATTTTTCTGGCGCAGGCGATCGCCATCAATTGCCAGCAATGCACGGTATGGTGCGGTTTTCTTGAGTTTGATTGAGGCGACGTTATCTGCATGGCCTGGGTTCTCAAGGGAACCGATATTGAACACTGACCGTGCACTCATGTTATCGGCGTCAATGAAGCAGCGTGCTGGCTCTTCCGCTTTGGCATAGCCAGTGGAGTAGCGAACAAAATCGGCAATGCTGGTTGTTTCCATGGCACCGCGGAAGCGGAAGCGTTCTAAGCCGAATCGTTCAAGACTTTCGACGCCAACACCTTCAGGTAAAATTGCTGTCGGGCAGGCCAGTCCTTCGATATCACGAAGGTGATAACCAGAAATCACCAGGTCTTTAACTTGTTGAATTGCTCCGCCATCTAATTGAGACATAAATTAATCCTTTGGGTTAATTAAATATAGCGTTTATGAATAAGGGCGTGTTATTACTTAGCGACCCGTAATTTACCGTCAGTGCCGCCATCTACTGTAAATAGCTGGCCTTGGTCTTCTTGCAGGATTGTTAACTTACCGCCTTTGCCAACGTACATTGGCGTTTCGGTGGTATCTTCTTCTGAAACTTTCCCGCGTGGTGTTGGGGTTACATATTTCAGTTGATGTTTGATACTGACGCGCTTTTCTTCAACCGAATTGCTTAAGCGATCAATATCGAGGGTAATAACAACTTTACCTTTCCCGCCGTTATTGAGAACGCCCAGTGCGGTATTGTTTAAAGCGCCTGAAAGTTTATTTACAAACACGCCGGCATCCAGTTCACCCAGAAAGTCCGGTACATTGGTTTTGCGGTCTTCACTCATAAAATAGTCCTCACACGAAGCGGCGATCGCCGCGGTTTTCTCCACACACCAGGTGGCGCACCGCGCCGGGCTATACTGTGTAGAAATAAAAAAAGAAAACCGGCACAGTACGCCACCTGATGTGTAAAAAGGGCGGCCAGCCTATGAACATTATCTTCATCCTCCTGGTGTTGGTGGGTTGAAGTTCGGCATGGCCGCCAAAGACTACACACAGCAATTCAACGGTTGTGGTGGCCGGTGCTGATCTCCGGCTTGCGGTTATTTCAGACTCTCACAGGCGTTTAATTGCCCTGCCGAACAGCTTTTTTCCGCAATAGCTGCAATGTCTTTCGCGCATCAGCCTACGCATTCACCACAACTGAAACGGCTTTATCTCCGGTTCTCTCGCCACGCTGTAAAACAGACCGCGTCCCCTAAAAACCGTTTCAGTTGGGTGCTCCGTAACGTGGAGCGGACGGGCGATGTTTAAGCCTCACGGGGCATTCTTTAACCGGGATTACGCCGTCAACCGGTTTCACTGCCGTGACAGGGAGGGTTACTTGCCGTTCGCCTTCTCCAAAACACACCGGCTGACGCCGGGCGGCCCGTTTCGAATCAAATTAAGTGCTGGTCTTTCCCAGCGGTCAGCCGTCTACTTCCGCGCTGTCACTGCCGTCGAGGGTGCTGGCATCTCACCGTTTTCACAGTTGAACGTCTGCCGGGAGTTTTGCGCCGTTGGCGGGCGGCCGGTGTGACCGGCGTACATGCTCTGGCGGGTGATGCCCGCGGTTCGCATTGGGTTGTGGTGACTGGAGAGCAACGCCCCTGAAGTCCACCAGCCAGATCCACAACGGTATGCTCACTCATGAGTCAAGATCCTCCACCGCTCCCAGAATTAAGGGAAAGGGCGAGTGAGCATGCCGTTGTGCGCCCCGTAGGGCGCGGTGGGTGTTAGTCGATCAGCGGGGTTCAATTAGTTGCGTTACTCTGTCATTGCCTTGGAAATTCCATTCTCTGCCAGGGCCGAAGTAGCCCGGTTCAATTCTGCCGGATACCCATTCAGCAATATTTGCCGCTACATCTTTTCCGTCAGTTCCCGCCCCGGGGAAACTGAGTACTTTTATCACTTTAAAGACCGCACCATGCGCGTGAACAATGTCACCGATAATAACTTCTGTGTTTAAAACTCTTTGTAATTCCATCATTTTACCCTTTGTAGCCCCGCCGCTTTGGCTGTCGGTACTACGCCAAATCCCGGAACAAACAAAATCGGTGAAATGTTGCTGGTTAACTATGGTTTGTCCCGCAGTCAGCATGTCAGGGTGGGCTGTTTGATAGTCAGCTTTCCGATCAGCAATGAACGAAACCATGTCAGCGCCACGACGATTCACGTTAAAGTTTCCTGTGTGAACCAACATCGCCGCAAAACGTTGCTGAACGTTGAATTCAACAGCCGTTTCATATGCGTCTTTACTGAATTTCTCGTTAGTCATCGTGTAACCCTCTGCTGTAAGCCTGGTTCAGCGAATCATCCCGATCTTCGTGTGCCTCGGGCGGCTACTTCGTGGGCGTCCTGCCTATTCGCTGTTGATGATGTGATATTAGGTAATGCCTAATTTTATGTCAATAGGCGATGCCTAATATTTTGGTCGAAAAAAATCATTGGGAATGAGGGGTAAAACAAGGTGGGAATTAAGTTAGTGACTTTCCATCAGACCATACGAGTTTAAGTACCGGTCTTTTTGGGAGTGGTGCTTTTAACTAACAGTTTGTTTTCAGAGAGATATTTTTTAACTTTTGTATCAAGCGTACTAACATATGCCCGTACATCTGCATCAACCCAGATTGGTTCAGATTCGCCAATTGATAATAAAAAATCGACAATTACGCGTCTTTCTTCTGAAGCAAGCGAGTAGGCATCATAAATTCTATGCCCCTCTGACAGCTCGCCTAGCAGCGTGGAAGAGTTACACATTAGGGGGGGGAACTCTTTCAGCCCCCAGTGCTCCGGGCCTACTACATCCGAGAAATAACCCCATAATTCCGGCAACTTGTCTTTACTGATTGAGCCTTTCTTGATCCAGTCATGAATTGATGGGGGTTTAATTTTGAAATGACGAGCGATCTCCGCCTTGGTCTTGACGGCACCCGAAGAAATTTTCCTGTTAATGGCCTGCTCAATCGCATGACCTAACTCTTTACCGCTAAGCATTGCCTAATGATCCTCACAATTATGTGGTTAGGCAATTCCTATTGACTGTGTATTAGGCGTCGCCTAACATTGTGCGTGTGGAAAACTAGGAGCCTAATTTGTGAAAAAAGAAAATTCAGTACTCAAACAGGCCTGCATAGACCTAGGGGGGCAGGCTGCAATGGCCAGACTCTTAGGGGTTTCAGCACCAACCATTAACCAATGGATTAATGGAATAAGGCAGATACCGGCGGAGCGATGCCCTGAAATTGAAAAGGCAACATCTGGAGCAGTGACATGCGAACAGCTACGTCCAGATGTTGATTGGACATACCTGCGCGGTACGCGTCCTTGCTCTTCAGGGCAGGAAACAAACGCAGCCTGAAATTCATACGGAGTCTACCGCCCCGGCGGGATAACAGTAACTACCAAAGGAAAAACAACATGGTAGAGCCAAATTTGAAAGATGTAGTGAAAGGCATGTGTAAGGCGGTTGCTGGTGGCCGATCCGCGATGGCCGGCGCACTGGGCATGTCGGAGACGGCGTTCAACAACAACCTCTACGAGAAGAACGGCTGCCGCTTCTTCGAGATCGGCGAACTGGAAGCGATGGAGGATATCTCAGACACCAACCTGCTGACCGAATATTTCGCCCGGCGCCGGGGTTTGCTGGTGGTGGAGATCCCCGCTCTGGACGAATTGGACCAGGTGGAATTGTTCAGCAAAAGCATCCGCACCGCCGCACACCGTGGGCATGTGGATCAGATCATTCAGGAGTCGCTTGCAGATGGCGTCATTGATGAGAAAGAGGCTGCCGAGATCATGCGTTATCACCGCAAGCACCTGCAGGCGCGTGATGCAGAGGTTAGGGCGGTGCTGGCGCTGTTTGGCAAAAAGGCCAAGTGCCAGAAAGGGTAACGCCCAGAGGTTGCAGCCCCTGGGCGTCGGTGCGAGTAAATCAGTGTGTGGAGAAATAATCGCATGAGCAATTTAACCAGAAATTCTATGGTGCCGCAAATCCGCTGCCGTGCAATGACTGGCGGTAATTCTGCGTCGCCGTTCCGGTATGAGGTCAATGTACTGGGTCGGTGGATTGCCAGCAACTACCAGTTTGCCCGATGGGTGGTAGATGGCGGCGCCTGGTTGTCACGACACAGCGAGGTGAAGCATGACTAATCTACCAGCGACCGGGATCACTATGACCAGCCTGGAGCTGGTGGACTACATCAACGCAGAGCGTGAGTCGAAAGCGATCGCCGCCGGCGCCTCGTTCCCGAGCAAGGGCCATACCCGTTTGCGCCATGCTGATTTTATGGCGAAGGCGCCGCGGGTATTGGGTGAAAACCACTCAACGAAATTTTTCGCTCAGTACACCGACCCGACCGGGCGCGAGCTTCCATGTCTGCACTTACCCAAGCGCGAAGCCTGCCTGATGGCCATGAGTTACAGCTACGAGATACAGGCGAAGGTGTTCGATCGCATGACGGCGCTGGAGCAGGCCAACGTACCGGCGCCACAGCTGCCGGCGACCAAGACAGACCAGATCCAGGCCGGGTTGTTGATCGTGGAATCTGCTACCAAGCTGCTGAATCTCTCTCAGTCGTCACGCCTGGGGGCATTGCAGAAGCTGCAAGAGCTGGCTGGCCTGCCGGCACTGATGCCGGTATACGCCATTGATGCGCCATCGGATGCCGTTGACGGCTCCAGTCGGCCGACAGCGGCGATCACTACTCTGTTGAAGCTGAACAGCAGCACGATGAGCACGCCGGTGGCATATCGCATTCTGGAACGGTTGCGGATAGTCGAGCGCAAAAGCCGCCCCAGCCGGCGCCACGGTGAAAAACATTTCTGGTCGATCACCGCCACCGGTCTGCGGTTCGGGAAAAACATCACCTCACCGAATAACCCGCGGGAAACCCAGCCCCATTTCTATGAATCGCGCTTCCCAGAGTTGCTGCAGCGCATCTACGACGAGTGGAGGCGCGGCTAATGGAAACGGAAGTTATCAAGCCCTGGGTCGAGAACTATCGAGATACCTATGGTGTGGTTGTCCGCACAGTCGGCGTCGACGTAGTGAATCAGCGGGTGATCTTCATGCGTCCTAACTACGACAAGGAGTGCGTCCAGCCACGCCGGGAGTGGGGCCGTAAGTTTGTGAAGGTGGATGAATGACGATCCGAACTAATAGCGGCATTCAGGCCGGCAGCCTTTACCGCGATCGTAATTTTGTGGTGGTACGGGTGCATAGCACCGATATGGGCCGCGGGACGGTCACCTACAGCCCTGTAGGGCAGGAATGGGCGATCACCACAGCGATGATTATTTTTCAGTCACGTTTTATCAGGTTTGACGTATGAGCAGAATATTTGAAGTTGTTCAGGCCATGTCTGGGCAGAAGAACTGCATAGTGATCCCCGGACCTTACCTGGATTATTTTGCCGGTGATCAGCAGTCCTTTGCTCTGGCCGCTGTGCTGAATCAGCTGGTGTTCTGGACAGGGAAGTCATCACAGGATGATGGCTGGTTTTACAAGACACATGAAGAGCTTGCGAGTGAATTACGCGGTGTCAGTGAAGACCAGGTGCAGCGCGTTGTGAGCAAGCTTCGTAAGAAGTATTTGCCGGGTGTTATTGAAGTATCTACCCGTAAGGTAAATGGCACCCCGAAGAATCATTATCGTATTGATGGCGATAAGCTAATTGCTCTGATTTTCCCGCCAATAGTGGACTCCGCAGAATCGCGGAATGGAAAACGTGAAACTACGGAATCAACTACGCAGAATCGCGGAATGGAAAACGCAGAGGTGCGGGAACAACGCCGCGATTCTGCGGAATCCTATCTCTATACAGATCACTACACAGATCACCACAAACAGATCCAAAACACTTTTGGTCAACCGCCAGCGGCGGCCGACCAGGGGGATGTTGTTTCTGAAGAAATTCACATCACTGACCAGGCCATTCTGGTGCTGAAACACCTGAACCAACTGACGGGCGCCAAATACACCACGGCCAAATCCACCCTGCAGAACATCCGGGCCCGACTGGTGGACGGACACACGCTGGAGGAACTCAAGCTGGTGGTGGAGTACCTCGTTGATCGCTGGCTGGGCACAGAGTGGGCCAAATACCTGAACCCGGAAACCATGTTCCGGCCAGGTAAATTCCCGGGCAACCTGCTGGCGGCTACAGCCTGGCATGACGGCGGGCGCAAGCCAGAGCAAGCCCGTTCGGCGCCGGTGACCTGCGCAGAGCGTGACGCGGCATATCGTCGTTTCATCGGTAACAGTCTGCCGCTTCAAAACCCGGGCGAGCTGGAGACGTTGGCGAGAACTGAGGCCAGCAAAGCCGGCGTGCGCACCATGCAGCCGAGTTACGCGGTGCCGGCATGGAACCGCATTTGGGCTGATTGCGCCCAGCGCCTGAACGGAGGGAAGGCCGCATGAAACCAGTAACCAAACAAATTTGTGGCGTTACCGTCTTCCCGCTGGTGGCTGTACTGCAGCAGGTTCGCCGCTGGTGGTCTATCCGAGGGCTGCGAAGCCATTGGGCTGCTGATCAGGGTGTGCGCCGCATTGCTCGTGAGCGTGACTGGCAAGGCGTATTGGCATGTTTCAACATCGAGCACCGTTATAGCTTCATCAAATTGTTGGCAAAGGCAGAGCAGCAGAGGGGGATCCTGTGACGGTTCAAATAGTGATTTTTTCCGGTGGCCGCACGTCCGCCTACCTGGTTCACCTGATGGAGAAACGCCGGACCGGTGGTGAGGATATTCGATATATTTTCATGGATACAGGGGCTGAGCACCCTGGAACGTATGATTTTGTGCGTAATGTCGTCAAACACTGGCAGCTTAATCTGATCTGCCTACGGGTGGTGGTAAACCCTGAGTTGGGTAAGGGCAACGGTTACAAGGTAGTCAGCGTTGATGAGATCGGTCCTGACCTTCAGCCATGGCGCGATGTTTGTGCAAAATATGGTACGCCTTACGTCCATGGTGCATTTTGTACCCGCACAATGAAATTAGAGCCGTTCGAGCGTTACTGTAAAGATCATTTCGAAAGCTACCATACCTGGATCGGCATTCGTTATGATGAACCAAAACGGTTGAAGGAACGGGAGAATGTCAGCTACTTAGCGGATATCAGTGATTTTGATAAGCAGGATGTTTTGGCCTGGTGGAAGACACAATCTTTTGATCTGGAGATACCGGAACATAACGGTAACTGTGTCTTCTGTGTCAAAAAAGGCATCAATAAAATCGCGCTTGCTGCTCGTGATAATCCTGAGACCTGCCAGGAATTCATGGAACTCATTACCAGTGACAGCGTAAGGGTGGTAGACCGGCGCCAACAAGAGAATAAGATCATGTACAGGGGGAATCATTCTCTTGAGAGCATTATTGCCATGTTTTCCGAACATTCTAGGGAGGAAATTGCGGCGACTATTCGTGGTGGTGGTGGTTATGATACAGGCTCGTGCACTGAGTCCTGTGAGGTCTTCTCATGTGACATCGCTGATGATGCAGAGGAAGTGGCCGAGGCGCCAAAGATCAGCACTTATTGCTCGAAACTTACCGAACTACGCGAGAAGCCAACTCATCTTTTGAAAGAGGTTGGCGATCAATGGCGTACACCTGATGCCCTGTTCTGGGGCATCAATGCGATGTTTGGTCCGCTGGTGCTGGATCTGTTCACAGACGGCGATAACAGCAAATGCCCGGCATTCTACACAGCAGAGGATAATGCCCTCACTCAGGACTGGTCAGCACGGCTGGTGGAGCTTCACGGTGCTGCTTTCGGCAATCCGCCATATTCCCGCGCCCAGCAGCATGAGGGGCAATATATCACCGGTATGCAGCACATCATGGCACACGCTATGGACATGCGTGAGCGTGGTGGACGATATGTTTTCCTGATTAAGGCTGCGACATCGGAAACTTGGTGGCCTGAGCAGGCAGATCACGTTGCTTTCATCCGCGGGCGTGTTGGTTTTGACGTACCGCAATGGTTTGTGCCTGCTGATGAAAAGCAAGTGCCCACCGGCGCATTCTTTGCTGGGGCGATAGTGATCTTTGATAAGTCTTGGTCCGGTCCTGCAATGAGCTATATCAGCCGTACGCAGTTGGAAACCATGGGGGCGGCGTTTGTAGCGCAGATCCGCCGGGAGGCAGAACGGCTGTTACCACATATTCAACCGCAAAATATTCCAGAATATATTCCTGGGCGAGAGGTGGCTGCGTGAGAATGCTGCTGACTCCTTACCTGCAGCGTGATCTGGGCGTGGTGATACTGCGCCCCGGTCGTGAGCTGATGCACTATTTCAGTGGTCAGCGCCGGCTGCTGATTGCCAACGAGCCAGAAGAACTAAAACCACTCCCACCGGGTTTGCTGCCGGTAGCCGATCAGGGGCTGGCCAATGATCCGCGTCTGTTGCCATTCTTCCTGCATGAGCGAGTTATTGGCGCCGCTGGTGGTGTTGCTGCGCTGCGTGAGTGGCTGAGCCGCGGCACCGAGTGCCAGTGGCCACATGGCGACGGTTATCACAATCACAACATGGATATTCTGGATTATGACGGCTTGCCTGTCCGTTTGTGCTGGCACCATGAACACCTGCTGCGGGAGCAAACCCACCCGACGCTGGACGCTTTGGCGAAGCAGAATGTTGCGGACTGGCTGGTGTACCGGGCCCGCACGCACTTTCAGTTTAAGGAAGACCACCAGCTGAGTCTGCCGGAATTATGCTGGTGGGCCGTGCTAAATGGTGTTTCCGATCTGCTGCCTGATTCGGTGGCGCGCTCGGCATTGCGCCTTCCACCAGCACCAGACGAAACAGGCACGCGTAAAGAGTCGGATATCGTTTGGGAGAAAGCGCCGAAGGCGATCATCAATGAGCGCGTGGAGAAGGTTAAGCCAGCGTTGCTCGTTGATGTGGACCCGGCGCCGCCGGCGGGGTTCATGCTGCGGCCAAAACTGACGCGCTGGGAATGCGAAAAGTACACCCAGTGGGTGAAGTCGCAGCCGTGCTGCTGTGGTTGTGGCCTGCCGGCAGACGACCCGCATCACATTATCGATCACGGCCTGGGCGGTACTGGCACCAAGCCTCACGACATTTTCACCATTCCTCTGTCCCGTAAATGCCATAACGAACTGCATGATGATGTAGCGGCATGGGAGGCCAAGCACGGCAGCCAGCTGTTCCACCTGTTGCGCACGCTGAATAAGGCATTTGGGATTGGGGCGATCACCACGGCAAACAAACGCGGGGTAAAGGCATGAATATTGAAACGGCATTGAAACACTTTAGCCCGAAAAGTTTGCATATCTCTGACACCTCCCGAGCTACTGCAAGTGAAGATTTAACGGGCACTGATATTATGGCTGCGCTTGGAATGGTAGAGGCGAAAGCTACATTTGGGATGGCGCTGTGCTTGGGTAAATATGGCGTCAGCAAAGAAGACCGGGATCGGTCGGTCGATATGCTAACGCAATTTGCCAGCCAAAAGGCGCCCAGGGCGATTAAGCGAGCCGCCGGCGCCAAATTAGGCCGTTGTCTGCGCATCATAGCTGCCATGGCCTACGGTGAATTTTGCCGGTCTGCGTTATCAGCAGAATCCTGCTCGTGTTGCCAGGGCCGGGGACTGGTTCGCAAAACCCAGATAAATCGTAACGAGCTGGCGATCCTGTGGGAAGAAAATAAATTCAGAATTAAGAATGGGTTGTGGATGTTGAAGGAAAGCAGCCAGCCACCAGCAAAGACTGTATGGGAAGATGTCGCCATGGTGGTCTGTCCAGTATGTAGCGGTAAAGGCAAGGTTAGCGCTCGTTGCCGTTGCCAGGGGACCGGTACCGTTTTGGATAAAAAGGCGAGTGAACTTCAAGGTGTTCCGGTCATGAAGGAATGCCCGAAATGTAAGGGTAGGGGATTTAAACGGGTTCAACCGTCAGTCATACACCATGCGGTTAAAAAGCTGATCCCTGAACTGCCTGAGCGTACATGGCGTTATAGCTGGAAACCGTTTTACGAATCGCTGCTTACCAAATGCTACCAGGAAGAGAGCGAATTGGAGCGTATTTTCAGTAAGGTCACCCGGTGAAAAACTGGCCGCTTGCAAAAGTTGCCGTTTTTTCCTAATATCAAACCTAACGATGGGGTTTGTACGCCCGTTAAAGAAAAGTCCGCCAGCGCGCGGGCTTTTTTTGTGCGCGAATGTAAAGATAACCATATGGTATTGTGTGGTTAATGGGGAATGTTTTAGAATTCGCCACCTTGGCCCTTTAGCTCAGTTGGTTAGAGCAGTCGGCTCATAACTGATTGGTCGCTGGTTCAAGCCCAGCAAGGGCCACCAAACCGCCACTAGCTCATCTGGATAGAGCATCAGCCTTCCAAGCTGATGATGCGGGTTCGATTCCCGCTGACCGCTCCAACGTTGATGCTGTAATGCAGGTTGCATTTTTTTGTTCAGACGCCACCATCTGAACAGCGGACAGCAAAGTGCAACCTATGTTGTGGCATGAATTGACAGCCGGGAAAGACCGGCACCCAACAAGTAAGAGCATTTGCGGCGAGACGGGCGGTAACGTTGCGGTTGAGCGGAGTGTTCTTTCCGTTGCGGTGAGAAGGGTTAATAGCAAATAACGTTCGTAAAAACGACGCCGGAGCGTAACCGGTGATTTTCTTACCGCAACAATCATCATCCGTAAGGCCCTGGCTATAAACGCCGGGGCTTTTCAATTTCAGGGCTGCGCAAATGCGTAGCCTTTTTGCATTTCAGCCCCAGCCAACATCCGACACACACCTGGCACACTCCGTATCGCCAAATCGTTTACGGCTGGGGGCTGAACCCTACCCATAACCCGAAGCCGGGAAAGAGCCCCGGAAGGGGGAGGTTATGAAAATGCCCTGGAAGAACGAACCCAATATCCTATCAATGCTGATTGCATTCGGCATGACCCTGCTGGGAGCCATTGCCAGTTACTCATTCAAA
>NZ_KV792444.1:82679-127957 GCF_001808215.1 Serratia sp. HMSC15F11 | reverse complement strand
CAGCTCTTCGTTTCTATCTTCGCCGGGTTAACTATGGTGATGATCGCCCTACATTACGACTGGCCGTCAGAAGTGATGGGTGGCGTGTGTGGCATGGCCGGTTGGTCAGGTGCGTCACTGATTAAGGCGCTGGAGCGTCGATTCCTGAATAAAGCGAGTGATAGCAATGAATATCAGTAAAAGCGGCATTGAGCTGATCAAGCGCTTCGAAGGCCTGCGATTGAAAGCCTATCAGGATTCAGCTGGCGTCTGGACGATTGGTTACGGATGGACGCAACCGGTAGACGGTAAGAAAGTCGGCCCCGGAATGCAGATAGATCAGGCCACTGCCGATCGGCTGCTGAAATGCGGTGTTGTGCAGTATGAGCAGGGCGTTAATCAACTGGTGAAGGTGCTCATCACACAGGGCCAATTCGACGCGCTGGTGAGCTTTGCGTATAACCTCGGCCTGCGGTCGCTGAGCACATCCACGCTTCTAGAAAAGCTGAACGATGGCGATAAGCAAGGCGCAGCAGACCAATTCGGGCGGTGGGTGAATGCTGGAGGTAAACGGCTTGATGGTCTGGTGGCGCGCCGTGCAGCAGAACGCGAGATGTTTTTGTCATGAACACCTCATTCAGCTTCCGCACTATGGCGATCGGCCTGTTGCTAGTGGCGTTGATTGTTGCCGGAAGGTTGGCGTTTTACTTCCACAGCAACGCAGTACAGGCCGGTGAGCAGGTTAAGCAGCAGGAAAAGACGCTGGCGCAGCAGTCAGGACTGATCTCAACACTGCAAGCACAAGACCGGAAGAACAGAGCCTTGGCAGCGGAGCAACAACAAAGAGAACAGCTACTACGCCAGCGCGAGGAAACCTACCAGAGGAAATTGCGAGATGCACTTAAAGGCAGTAAATGTGGGAATAGTCCTATGCCTGCCGCTGTTGTTGAGCTCCTGCAGCAGAACGCCGCCGGCACCACAGCAAATCGTCCTGTTGCCCCCTGAATCCGTGTTTACTCCCTGCGAGCAGCCAATCCTGCAGGGTGACACCTGGGGCGACGCGGTGAGCTACACGCTGTCACTGAAAACAGCTTTATCAATCTGCGCCGGTCAAGTGGAGACGCTCAACGTCTGGCGACAAGCCGTGGATTTACAAAATTCTGCAGAAGGCACTCATCGAGCACCATAGAAAACTCTTTAAAAAAAAATAAATGCTATTACCCTATTCCCTCCATCAAAATCGAGGGGATCATATGTACCTAAAAGTTAAACTAATCAAAGGAAGGGGCCTTGTTGGTAAGGATCCAAGCAATGATAAAGTTTACATGATAAACACAGGGTTATCATTTACCGGTGTTACGAACAACGGGGATAAATGTTCTGTGATTAATACCTCTGGAGTTGAATCTCTTCAAGATATCTCTGAAAGAATGATTGTTATTCATGGTAATACTGTGCTTGCTAATGATTTGCTGATTCGCCCTGATGAGCAGTGGGATTTGAGTGAAATTAAGCTATAAGTAGAGCGCTAAACATCACATTCTCAGGGCCAAACGACTCGCGATACCAGCAAATGGCAGAGGCCAACAGCAAGAAATGACTGAACCCGCTTCGGCGGGTTTTTTTATGCCTGCACGCAAGGTGAATGCAAAAGGTACTCCCGAGGGGGTACCCCAGCCACGGGGCGGCGACCTCGCGGAAAACGGCTAGTTTTTGAGTTTTCATGCTGTCAGCAGCAGGTGCAATAACTATTTGATATATAGATATAAAAATGTAAATCAGGTGACAAAATCGAAAAGGCACTGTCATCTGACCAGCTTGCAACCCTTTGAGTTAACGAAATAAATCGTGACTTCACCTGACAACGTGAGGTGTCAATGTCCAACATCAGCAATCTGGGGGACGCCTACAACTGGAGCGTAGCGAAGATTGCTGAAGCTTTTGGGCTGAACCGCGGCACGGTGCGAAAGCGGCTGCTTGAGGCTAATACGCCGATCGCCGGCACGGTGAAAGGCAACCCTGTTTATGCCCTTAAAGACGTGGGGCCAGTGTTGTTTGGCGCGCCCGAGCCCGCCGATATTGAAGATCTTCAGAATCCGAACAAGATGGGGCCGAAAGACCGCAAGGACTGGTACCAGTCGGAAAATGAACGAATCAAGCTTGAGGAGTCGCTTAAACAGCTGCTCCCGGCATCAGAGGCACACCGGGAAATGGCCTTATTGGTTAAGGCAATTTCGCAGGTGCTGGATACCTGGCCAGATAAGCTGGAGCGTGACCGGGGCTGGCGCCCGGATCAGATAGCTGAAGCTCAGGCCGCCATAGACGAAATGCGGGAAATGTTGGCTGCGGAAGTCGTGACAGTGGAGGGGGAAAACGATGATAGCTAACTGTTACGCATCGGCCAGCGCCCTGCGTCGTGAAGTGGCCACATTACTAAAACCGCCACGGCGCATGCCGGTGGCGCAGGCTGTTGCCAAGTATATGCGGGTACCAATGGGCGCCGGGAGTTCGCTTCCATGGGATGCGACGCTCACCCCGTATATTATTGAGCCGATGAATTGCCTGGCATCGCGCGAGTATGACGCAGTGGTCTTTGTCGGCCCGGCGCGGACAGGGAAAACGGTAGGGCTTATTGACGGCTGGATCGTTTATACCATCGTCTGCGACCCGGCTGATTTTCTACTGATTCAGATGACCGAAGAGAAAGCTCGCGAGCACTCCAAAAAGCGCCTCGACAGGACGTTTCGTGTCAGCAAGGAAGTTGCACAGCGTCTTAGTCCCCGAACCAACGACAATAACGTCCACGATAAAACATTCCGGGCTGGCAACTACCTGAAGATCGGGTGGCCATCGGTCAACATCATGTCATCCTCGGATTATCGGTTTGTAGCCCTGACGGACTATGACCGCTGGCCGGATGATATTGATGGGGAAGGGGATGGTTTCTCACTGGCATCGAAGCGAACTACCACGTTTATGTCCTCGGGCATGACACTGGTGGAAAGCTCACCAGGGCGAGAGATCACAGATGGGAAATGGCGGCCGAGTTCGTTGCATGAAGCGCCGCCGACAACCGGTATCTTGTCGCTGTTTAATCGTGGCGATCGCCGCCGCTGGTATTGGCCATGCCCACATTGTGGTGAGTTCTTCCAGCCTGTTAAAGCGAACATGACGGGGTTTCGCGAACATACCGATCCGGTCGTGGCCAGCGAGGCAGCCTATATGGAATGCCCTCACTGTGCCGGGCGGATAACCGCAAATCAAAAGCGTGAACTGAACGGCCGCGGTGTGTGGCTGAAAGATGGGGAGAAAATCAGGGCAAACGGTGAACGTTATGGCGAGCCGCGGCGATCGCGCATCGCCTCATTCTGGATGGAAGGGCCGGCGGCGGCGTATCAAACCTGGGCACAGCTGGTTTATAAACTGCTGACGGCTGAGCAGGACTTTGAAGCCAATGGCAGCGAGGAAACGCTGAAAGCGATCATCAATACAGACTGGGGCTTGCCTTATCTGCCGCAGTCAGCAACCGAACAGCGAAAATCGGATGCATTGATGGCACGGGCGGAGCCTGTCACGAAGCGCGCGGTTCCCGAAGGGGTTCGCTTCCTCGTGGCAACAGTGGATGTTCAGGGCGGTAAAAATCGTCGTTTTGTCGTGCAGGTCATGGGATATGGCGCTCATGGCGAGCGCTGGCTGGTGGATCGCTACAATATCAGGCAGTCGATGCGTTTTGATAAGAACGGCGAAAGCCTGCCGGTTGATCCGGCCGCCTATCTTGAAGACTGGGACTTATTGCGCACGGATGTACTGGATAAAAGCTGGCCACTGGATAAAGACCCCAACGTAAAAATGCCTGTACTGGCCATGGCCGTTGACTCCGGCGGTGAGGACGGTGTAACGGGCAATGCGTACGAATTCTGGCGCAAATGCCGCCGGGATGGTGTGCAGAAACGCGTTTATCTCTTCAAGGGCGACAGCCAAGCCCGCAGCAAGTTGATAAGTAAAACATTCCCCGATAATACAGAACGTTCAAACCGGCGCGCGCAAGCACGCGGGGATGTGCCGCTTTATCTTCTGCAAACCAACGCGTTGAAAGACCGGATTAATAACGCGCTGCTGCGCGGTACGCCGGGGGCTAACTTTGTGCATTTTCCCGACTGGATCGGCGAATGGTTTTATGACGAGCTTACGTACGAAGAGCGCAGTCCAGATGGAAAGTGGAAGAAGCCGGGCCGCGGCGCCAACGAAGCATTCGACTTGATGGTTTACGCACAGGCGCTGGTGATCTTGCGAGGTTACGAGAAGATCAAATGGGAGAAGCCGCCACCGTGGGCAGAACCCTTTGAATATTCAACCTCCCCGTTACCATCAACAAAACCAGTATTCCGCCCAAAAGCAGTACGTGAAACAGAACCAAAAGATCCCGCCGGCGCTGAAAATAAAACGTCGGCGTGGGCGCCTATTAATTCTTCAGGAGGGTGGCTATGAATCAGGCCGATATCGAAAACATGATCCAGGGCTACGTGGCTGCGGAAAAGGCGGTTCTGGAGGGGAAGTCGATCACGTTTAACGGCCAATCAATGACGATGGAAAGCCTGTCAGAAATCCGCAAAGGGCGGGCGTACTGGGAGCGAAGGCTAAGCGATCTGATCGCATCGCGCCGCGGGCGGCCGATGTACAAAGTGGCGAGGTTCCCATGAGTTTTATCGATGATGTGATCGGCATTCTCTCGCCGGCATGGAAAGCTGGTCGGTTGCAGGCCCGCTATAAAATTGCTGCCTATGAGGCGGTAATGCCGACTCGAACCCATAAGGCACGCAGAGAAAACCGTAACGCTAATCAGTTGACGCAGTTTGGTGGCCGCTCCTTGCGAGAGCAGGCGCGCTGGCTGGATAACAACCACGATCTGGTGATCGGCTTACTGGACAAGATGGAGGAACGCATTGTCGGTGCGCGCGGGATCATCGTTGAGCCTCAGCCACTGCTGCGAACTGGCGAGGTAGCGGATGATCTGGCCAAGGAGATTCGAGCCGCATGGGCGGAGTGGTCTGTGGCGCCGGAAGTCACTGGGCAATATACCCGCCCGGTAATGGAGCGGTTGTTGGCACGCACCTGGCTGCGGGACGGCGAGGTGTTCTGCCAGATGGTTCAGGGAAAAGTGGCCGGGTTGACCCCGCAGGCCGGCGTGCCGTTTTGGCTGGAAGCCCTGGAGCCTGATTTTGTGCCGCTGGACAGCAATGACAGTGGTGCAGGGCTTTGTCAGGGGATTTTCCTTAATAACTGGGGCCGGCCCCAAAAATATCAGGTTTACAAATCTCTGATCACGTCGGGCATTGCCCTGGGAAATGTCAAAGAGATCGCAGCAGAGAACATGCTGCACCTGAAATTTGTGCGTCGCTTGCACCAGGTCAGGGGTAACAGCTTGCTTTCCGGGATCCTTATCCGACTCAGTGCGCTGAAGGATTACGAGGATGCTGAATTGACCGCAGCCCGTATTGCCGCTGCGCTTGGCATGTACGTAAAAAAAGGGGATGGGCAGTCTTACGATGGGGATAACTCACCTGATGATGATCGTGAAATGGATATCGTCCCCGGCATTCTCTATGACGGGCTTCAGCCGGGTGAAGAAATCGGCATGATTAAGTCGGATCGTCCTAATCCCAACCTTGAAAACTTCCGTAATGGGCAGTTACGGGCAGTATCCGCCGGTAGTCGTGGCAGCTACTCCAGCATCGCGCGGGATTATAACGGTACCTACTCCTCCCAACGGCAAGAGCTGGTGGAGTCATTCGAGGGGTACAATATCCTGCAAGATTCGTTTGTGGCAGCGATTTCTCGCCCGAATTACCGAAACTGGCTGCAGATGGCGATCACCTCTGGCGTGATAAAAACCCCGGCTGATCTCGATCAGAAATCGCTGTTTAACGCCGTGTATAGCGGCCCGGTGATGCCGTGGATTGACCCGCTGAAAGAGGCCAATGGTTGGAAAGTTCAGGTGAGAGGCGGCGCTGCCACTGAAAGTGATTGGATCCGTTCTCGCGGCGCCAATCCGGCGGAGGTGAAGCTCCGGCGCAAAGCTGAAATTGACGAAAACAACAAGCTGGGGCTGGTGTTTGATACCGATCCCGCCAACGACAAAGGAGGCACCAGTGCCGAAGCAACGAAACAGGGCGAGTCGTCGTCCCAAAGCGAACGCCGGAAGAAATAACTCTTGGTTTCGCATGCAGGCCAAGGCCAACAGCTCTGCCGATATCTATATCTATGACGAGATCGGCTACTGGGGGATCACGGCAAGGCAGTTTGTTAAAGATTTGCAGGCGCTGGGTGACATTACTCAGATCAACCTGCATATCAACTCTCCGGGTGGCGATGTTTTTGACGGCATCGCCATTTTTAATGCCCTGCGCAATCATGGCGCTGCGATCACTGTACATATTGACGGTCTGGCGGCTTCCATGGCGTCAGTGATCGCGATGGTTGGCAATCCCGTCATCATGCCGGAAAACACCATGATGATGATCCATAAGCCATGGGGCTTTGCTGGCGGCGACGCCAACGACATGCGGGATTACGCAGACTTGCTGGATAAGGTCGAGAACGTGTTGATCCCGGCCTATGTCGCCAAAACAGGAAAGTCGGCGGATGAAATCGCCGCCATGCTTGACGATGAAACCTGGATGGATGGCAAAGAATGCCTCGCTTTAGGTTTCGCTGATCAGGTCACCCCCTCTCTGCAGGCCATGACCTGTATTCATTCCAAACGCATTGAGGATTTTGAAAAAATGCCAAATGATATCCGTAACCTGATCACCCCGCCGCGTAATAGCACGACGCCTGCACCGCAGCCGAATCCACAACCAGCCCCGACGGTACCCGAAAATACCGTGGATGCTGCTACGATCCGCGCGCAGGTGGTGGCAGAGCAAAAGGCCCGCGTGACCGACATCAATAACCTGTTTGCCATGTTCGGCGGCAAGCATCAGGAGCTGCAGGCCAGCTGCATCGCTGATCTGGATTGCACCGTCTCTGCGGCAAAAGACAAGCTGCTGGAAATGCTGGGCAAAGGGACTACCCCGTCCGACAAAACCGCGAACGGCGCACAAGCGCATATCGGTAACGGTAACATTGTTGGCGATAGTGTCCGGCAGATGTTGATGGCGCGTGCCGGCTATGAAGAGCGTGACAACAGCAACGCCTATAACGGTATGACGCTGCGTGAATTGGCTCGTATGTCGCTGACCGAACGTGGCATCAGCGTTTCGGCGTTAAACCCGGTTCAAATGGTCGGTTTGGCGCTGACCCACAGCACGTCCGACTTCGGCAACATTCTGCTGGATGTGGCAAACAAGTCGATTTTGCAGGGCTGGGAAGAGGCCGACGAAACGTTTGAACAGTGGACGAAGAAAGGCCAGCTTTCCGACTTTAAAACCGCAACCCGCGTGGGACTGGGCGGTTTCCCATCGTTGCGCCAGGTGCGTGAAGGTGCCGAATATAAGTACGTCACCACCGGTGATCGTGGCGAAAAAATTGCGCTGGCGACCTACGGTGAGATCTTCCCTATCACCCGCCAGGCCATCATTAACGACGATCTCAATCAGCTGACCGATGTACCGATGAAGATGGGCCGGGCGGCGAAAGCAACGATCGGCGATCTGGTCTATGCCGTGCTGGTGGACAACAAAGTCATGTCCGACGGTAAAAAGTTGTTCAGTGCCGACCACAAAAACATGACAACCGGCGCCATTGATGTGGCAAACCTGGATAAAGCCCGTCAGCTGATGCGTACGCAAAAAGAACCGACTACCGGTCGTTCGCTGAATATTCGTCCTGCGTTCCTGCTGGTACCGACGGCGCAGGAGACAGTTGCCAACCAGACTATCAAGTCGGCTAGTGTGAAAGGGGCAGATATTAACGCCGGCATTATCAACCCAATCCAAAACTTTGCCTCTGTGATTGGCGAGGCGCGCCTTGACGACGCGGATCCGGCCGCATGGTATCTGGCATCGGCCAAGGGCAGCGACACCATCGAGGTTGCGTATCTCAATGGCGTTGACGTGCCATATATCGATCAGCAAGAGGGTTTCAACACTGACGGTATCGCGACCAAGGTACGCATTGACGCTGGCGTGGCCCCGATCGATCACCGCGGCCTGACGTATTCGTCCGGCAAATAAGCCAGCCGCGCAATCATTATGGCCCTGACGGGCTTTTTTTATACCTGAAATTCGGCCCCCTGGGGCCGTATGGAGAGTTTCAAATGGCTACGAATTTTGTGCAGAACGGTAACACCATCGCTATTACCGCGGCCGCCGCGGATATTGCCAGCGGCGATCCTGTTGTCGTGGGTGATCTGGTCGCCGTAGTGATTACGGACATCGCTACCGGCCGCACCGGTGATGGCTTCGTTTCCGGGGTATTCCAACTGCCTAAATTGGCGGCGGATGTCATTCCGGCCGGCAAAAAGGTGTTCATCAAGGATGGCGTCGTGCAGTTGGCCGCAACTGACGCTGTGGCTGCTGGCTTTGCCTGGGAGGCGGCGGCGAAAGACGTCACTGTGGTTGCGGTAAAACTCAATGGCTAACCCGTTTGACAGGATGGCCGCTCGGATGGATCGCGTCACGCAATCCCGGTTCGGCAAGCCTGTCATGTTGAGTGGGGCGCCTCATATTGTCGTTGAGGCGCATTTTTTACCCGAACTGCAGGCGGTCAGCGGAGATGGCATCTCGCTCGTGGTATTTACCGCGGGATACCGCCCCCGGCGTAATGATCCGGTGGAGTTCGATGGTAAATCCTACATCGTGACGCGATATCAGCAGTTTAACGGTAAGCCTCATATCTGGATCGAATAGGGGAATGACGATGAAAGGTATCGAGCAGGCCATTCGTAATCTGAACACCCTCAGTAAATCCATGGTGCCGCGCGCCACTGCCCAATCGTTAAACCGCGTGGCAGGCCGAGCTATTAGCCGCAGTACCAAGCTGGTGGCTGAGGATGTGAGGGTACAACAGAAGCTGATCCGGCAACGCGCCAGGTTGCGAAGAGCGAGTGCTGAGCAAAATCCACCACGGGCGACGCTTTCAATCAACCGCGGTAATCTGCCGGCGATCAAACTGGGGGCGGCAAGGGTACAGCTTTCTCGCCGGGTAGGTTTTGTTGGCAAACAGGGAAGCGTACTGAAGATCGGGCGTTTTACCTTTCGTCATGCATTTATTCAGCAGTTGGCTAATGGCCGCTGGCATGTCATGCGGCGTGTCGGTCGGTCACGTTATCCGATCGAAGTCGTCAAAATCCCGCTGGTGACACCACTAACCAAAGCCTACCAGGAAGAGACGCGGCGCTTGCTGGAAACCGATATGGGTAAGGAAATGGGCTATGCCCTGAAAAACCAGCTGCGTCTTTATCTTGTGAGGAAAATTGGATGATTAAGCACACAGCGATCCGCAACGCAGTGCTCGAGCGCTGTCGCTCAACGATCACTGATGACGTGACGTATTTTGACGGCCGCCCGGCCTTCATCGATGAGAACGATCTACCGGCAGTCGCCGTTTTCCTCGATGACGCGCGTTATACGGAGAATGAACTGGATACGGACATCTGGCGAGCGATGTTGCACATCGTGGTGTATCTCAAAGCTACTCAACCCGACGCAACGCTCGATCAGTGGGTAGAAGAGAAGATCTACCCCGTTCTGAAAGATATCCCTGCACTATCCCCCTTGATTGAAACCATGAGCCCCGTTGGCTATGACTACCAGCGAGACGATGAAATGGCCACCTGGGGCGCTGCCGACCTTTCCTATCAACTGACTTATACCATGTAAGGAGCCTGATAATGGCAACTCCGAATCCGTTGGCGCCAGTTAAAGGTGCTGGGACTACTTTTTGGCTTTATACAGGGAATAACGATCCCTTCTATAACCCACTCAGTGATGAAGGGTGGACGCGATTAGCAAAAATTAAAGAACTACAACCTGGTGAGATCACGGCAGATTCATACGACGATAATTATCTCGATGATGAAAATGCTGACTGGAATGCGACAGCACAGGGTGAGAAATCGGCAGGGGAAGCCAATATCACGCTGGCCTGGAAGCCCGGAGAAAGCGGTCAGAAAGGGTTGGTTCAATGGTTCCATTCCGGTGAAGTCCGCGGTTACAAAATCAAGTACCCGAACGGCACCGTGGATGTATTCAAGGGGTGGGTGAGTAGCCTTGGCAAGACGGTGACGGCCAAAGAGGTTATCACGCGCACCATTAAGGTAACCAACTCGGGCAGACCATTTATTGCAGAAGATGGTGATTCCCCGATTGTTCCTGTGACAGGGCTCACTGTTTCACCAACTACCGCTAATGTTGCGGTTGGGGCAACCGTTGACCTGACCTTCAGCGTTTTACCGGCGAATGCCACGGATGCAACGCTACGAGTTTCCTCTTCAGCGCCAGCAACGGCAACTGTGACGCTTAATGGCAAAGTGGCCAAAGTGAAAGGGGTAAAAGCCGGTAGCGTTGATGTTGTTGGCATGACGAATGACGGACTGTTTGTGGCGCTGGCCAAAGTCACCGTTGCTTAATTTTACAACTACGCCCCGAAAGGGGCGCTTTTATGGGCGGATTTATGCTGAAAAAAGACACTTTCGAATATGCCGATCAGAAGATCGACATCAGCGAGCTTTCAGGTTTACAACGTATTGATTATCTGGCTTTTATCAAGAAAGAGGCCGACCAGTTTGATGCGATGCCTGATGAAACCAGTGATTCCGACAAGAATATCGCATTTACCACCATGCGCCTGCGGATTAACGCCTGGCTGATTGCACGGTCTTTGTGGCATAGCGATAAAAAACAAGATGTTGAAAATATTCAGCAGGATATTTTGGCTGACTGGTCTGGCGCCGCTATCGCCGGCTGCAGCCACAAAATTTTGACGTTGAGCGATATGATCCCAACGGAAATTGAACCTGCAGCGGATGCTACCGTAGGCGATGAACCTAAGCACGATCAGGAAATCACCCCGGAAAAGCCCTAGCCTCCGAAATCCAGTTCGCCATGCGGTTGGCGCGCGAATTCAAGCGCCCAGACTGGAGGCGAATGCTTTCAGAGATCAGCGCATCTGAGCTGGGGGAGTGGGCCGCTTTTTATCGGGAATATCATTTTTCTGATGGCCTGCTTGATGCCGAATTTTCGTCACTCAAGGCTATGCTGGTGGCGCTGAACACTACCGGCGATGACCCTATTTATCCAAGTGACTACAGCTTACTGACCCCGCCAGAGCCGGAAATAGAGCAGACGGACGATGATCTTATGTTGATCGGAGAGGGGATTTTCGGAGGGGTTCGCTATGACTGAGCAGATTGCTGATCTCGTCGTCAATCTGGATGCAAATACAGTTTCGTTTCAGGAGCAGATGGGACGTGTTGAACGTCAACTGCTCGAGTCTAGCCGAAAAGCTGATGTGTCTACTGAACGCATGCGGCGCCTGGCTGAGCGTCAGGCATCTGCGATCGGCGGAATAGCAGAAAACAGCGCCAGCGCAACCACAAAGATGCTGGCCAGCCAATCCACTGCCGTGGATGGCATGAAGGGAAAATGGGCTGAGGCGTCACGCGCCGTTGATGAAACGCACCAGCGTGTCGCAGAACTCAGCGCCAGACTTAGAGAGGAGCAGCAGCAAACCCAGGTTACTGGTGACGCTCAGGATCGTCTGACTGCATCTTTTTTCCGCCAGATTGATGCGATCAAGGGCGAGGAAAATAGCCTACAGGAACTTCGGGTTATTCAGGAACAGATCCGGACCGCCAGGGCTTCCGGAAACATTACGCAGGGAGATTACCTCTCACTGGTGACGGAGACGGCGACGAAAGAGCGTGTATTGGCTCAAGCGGAACGCGAGGCCACTCAGACTAAAATTGCGTTTCTACAAAAATTACGTGATCAGAATGCGCTTTTCCGTTCGTCGGCATCAGAATCAGCGGCTTATCGTGCCTCCCAACTTGGGATCAGCCAAGAGGCCGCCCCTCTTATTGAATCATTGCGTCAACAAGAAGTGGCGACTCGTCGTGAAGCTGATCAAAAACGCGCTGCAGCAATAGCCGCACGTGGTTTGAAGGCTGCACTTGCGGAGCAGGAAGCGGCTGAACGAGCAGCCACGAGAGAGGCTGAACGCGCACGAAGCCAACGCGAAAATTTTTTGTCTACTCTGCGTGACCAGGTGGAATTACAGGGTAAAACCACTTCGCAGGTTCAAGAATATAAAGCAGCGCAATTGGGAATTTCTCAGCAGGCTGCACCGCTGATTGCCAAAATCAGGGAACAAGAGAACGCGTGGCAGCGCGGCACCATTTCAGTGGGTCAATATCGAATGGCAATGCGCCAATTACCGATGCAGATCACCGACATTACAACCTCCCTGGCGTCTGGCGCGCCAATCTGGTTGGTTGCCATTCAGCAGGGTGGCCAGATCAAAGATAGCTTTGGTGGAGTAGGGAATGCGTTAAAAGCGATACTCAGTCTGTTAACGCCAGCGCGCTTACTGCTGGGCGGTACTGCTGCTGTGATGGGATTGCTGGCTTACGACGCTTACGACAGCAGTAAAAGGATCGCCGACCTTAATCGCGAACTTGCGCGGACCAATGGTGTATCCGGATTAACAAAACAGGGCCTGCAAGAATTAGTCTTTCAAGGTACGTCAGCCGGCCAATCATTTACGGCAGTGACTGACTCGCTCAAGGCGTTGATTGCCGCTGGCGCCACGTCTGGAACTAATTTTTCACAGGTAAGCCAGGCGATCGCTGCATTCTCGAAAGAAAGTGGTGAAGGACTGGACGCCTTGGCCGGGAAATTCACTGCTATTGCCAAGGATCCCAGTCAGGGGATTCTGGCGCTGAATGAAAGCCTGCATTTCCTGACCGCTGAACAGTACGCCAACATTCGATCCCTTGAAGAACAAGGGCGGCACATGGACGCGGTGAAGCTGGCATCTGATTTGGCGGCACAAGCCATGCATAGTGCTGCCGAAAAAATGAAAACCGAGCTTTCTTCGGTTGAGTCCTACATGCGCACGCTGAAAGACATGGCTGGCGGTATGTGGGATGCCATCACGGGGGTTTTTCGTGACAAAACCGCCGGCGATGCTGCAGCTGAATTGGCGTCACGTGCTGCCAATCTGCAGGCGCAGATCGAAAATTCGGAACGGACAGGTTACAACCAGAAGAACGGTAAACTTCAAGCGTGGCGTGAGGAACTCGCTTCTCTCAACTCCCAGCTTGACGCTCTGAATCTGCAGCGCGGTGTTCAACAAGGCCTCGCAAATATTGCGCAGCAACAAAAAGCGGAAGAGCAGGATCGGTTGCGCCTTGCACAGCAGCAGGATGCGTTAGCAACCACGCTGCAAACCAAGGAAGAGAAGCGTGCAAAGCTGATCCGGCAGACGAACGAAGCTTTTGAAAAAGGGCTGATCAAGTCCGAAGTTGAGCGTGACAAACAGATCCAGCGCATTAACGAGCAATTCAAGGATCCGAAAAAACCAAAGGGGCCACAATACCGCACGCCGGCAGGTGAAAAAGCATCGGATAGCGCAGAGTCGGAGCTGCTGGCGCTTCAGGCGCAATTGCAGGTGCTACGTCAGCACACGGGCCTGAATGATACGATCAGCCAGCAGCGCAAAGACCTGTGGAAGACGCAGGCGCAATTCGCAGTGCTTGAAGAGGCTGCCGGTAAGCGTCAACTCTCTGATCAGGAAAAATCGCTGCTATCCAGCAAGGATAAGGTGCTGGCTCTGGCAGAGCAAAAAGCCGAACTCGGTGATCAAATTGCTCATCAGGAACGGCTGAACAAATTGCAGGATGCCTCGACAAAATATGTCATCCAAATGGCAGAAAAGCAGCAGGCGCTGCAGCGCAGCGCCGGATTGGGAGATCGAGCTGCGCAGCGGGAGAGCACTTTCGCTCAGCTTCGGCAGGGCTGGCAAAATCAGGGAGGAGATCTGAACGATGCGGGTTATCAGCGGCAGCTGCAAGCAGCTCAGGACTACTATGCCGCTGAGGACAAATTGCGCAGTGATTGGATGGCTGGCGCTTCCAGCGCCTGGAGCAACTATAAGGATCAGGCTTCGGACGCCGCCGGCATGACAAAGTCCCTGTTCACTTCTGCATTCTCAGGCATGGAAAACGCATTGGCGTCATTTGTAACGACAGGGAAGGCTGGGTTTAGAGAGTTCACTAGGGCGATCCTCTCTGACCTTGCAAAAATAGCGTTGAGAATGGCAATGAGCCAGGGGTTGCAGAGTCTTTTCGGCGCCATGGGTGGTGGTGGCAATAACCCCGGCCAGGTTCCATTGTTTGCGAACGCCAAAGGAGGCGTTTATTCGTCACCATCATTGAGCGCATATAGCGGACAGGTAGTGAACCAGCCTACGTTCTTCGCTTTCGCCAAAGGGGCCGGCGTGATGGGTGAGGCCGGTGCTGAGGGCATATTGCCTCTGAAACGTGGCCCTGATGGCCGCTTGGGCGTCAGCATGTATGGTGCACAACAACAAGCGCCTTCATCGCCTAATGTGTACATCACTATTGAAGGTGGCGGAAATATTAATACGCAGGCCGATCCTGGCTGGGAAGAGTTCGGGAAACAGATGGGAAGTATTGCCGCGCAGAAAAGTCAGGAGGTCATCAACCGCAACCTGAAGCCAGGGCAACCGATCTGGAAAGCAATCAAGGGGACATAATGGCGATAGAAACATTCAGTTTTCCGGCGAGAGTTAATTCCTCCGCTGATACTCGATATCGGATCAGAAAAGCTCAATTTGGTGATGGTTATACACAGGTGGCCGGCGATGGTATTAACCCTGTGATCCGGTCATGGGAACTCAATTTTACGGGGCCACGGGAGTTTATTGAAAACGTAACTCGATTTCTTGATGTTCACCAGGGGGTTAAATCATTTCAATGGCGCCCACCATCTGGTGTTGTTGGGCTTTACCGTTGTGAAGGTTATAAATCTAATACCATGAAAAAAAATTGGTATTCAGTCACCGCTACCTTCATCGAAGCTTTTCACGTTTAACCGAGATTAATCATGCTGAATACAGACCTGCAGAAGTTTGAGCCGGGCAATCGCGTTCGTCTTGTTGAAGTGGACGGGACAAAGTTCGGTGCTGATATTCTGCGCTTTCACAGCGACACACTCCCCTACACACAGGAAGAACTGGCAGCTGCTGGCGGGGACGAAACGAAACTACCCGCAAAATCGATCTGGTGGCAGGGCAAGGAGTATGGGCCGTGGCCGTTTTCCGTTGAAGGGCTGGAAATATCCTCCGACAGCCAAAGCACGGAGCCGAAATTGACGGTTGCCAATATCAACGGCCTGATCACTGCACTTTGCCTTCAGTTTGAAGATATGGCGCAGGCGAAGGTTCTGATCCACGATACGCTTGTGCATTACCTCGATGCCCGCAATTTTCCTGAAGGGAACCCAACGGCCGACCCGGTGCAGGAAAAGCTACAGGTGTTCTACATCGATCGCAAAGCGACGGAAATCGATGAGGCGGTGGAGTTCGAACTATCCAGCCCGGCAGACCTGCGGGGATTGCGTATCCCGACCCGCCAAATTCACAGTCTGTGCACCTGGTGTTCGCGTGGATGGTATCGTACCGGCAAGGGCTGCGATTACGCAGGCACGCGATACTTTGACGACAAGGGAAATCCGGTGGATGACCCAAGTAAAGATCGGTGCGGTGGGCTGCTGAGTGATTGCCAAAAACGTTTTGGTGAGACTGAGCCTTTACCGTTCGGCGGCTTCCCTGGTGCAGCCCTGATTAAGCAGTAGGTGGCGTTATGAAAGAGAAAACCATAGCGGCCATTATGGCGCACGCCGAGGCTGAGTATCCGCGCGAGTGTTGCGGCATCGTGGCGCAGAAATCCCGCGTTGAGCGTTACTTTCCCTGCCGTAACCTGGCGGATAATCCCACCGAACAGTTTCACCTGTCGCCAGAGGATTATGTGACCGCTGCCGAGTGGGGGACGATCACAATGATTGTGCACAGTCACCCGGATGCCACCACGCAGCCGAGCGAACTGGACAAGGCGCAATGTGACGCGATGGAGTTGCCCTGGGCGATTGCCAGCTGGCCGGAGGGTGACTTGCGAACGATCATGCCGCGCGGGGAATTGCCGCTGGTAGGTCGCCAGTTCGTGCTGGGACATACCGACTGCTGGGGGCTGATCATGAGCTATTTCAGGCAGGAGCACGGCATAGTGCTCCAGGATTACCGCGTTGATTATCCGTGGTGGGAACGGGGCGAAAATCTCTACATGGACAACTGGCACGACTGCGGCTTTCGAGAGTTCGACGGCCCACCGATGCCGGGTGACATGGTGATTATGCAGGTTTCCGCTCCGGTGGCGAACCATGCCGGTATTCTGCTCGAAGACGGCATGCTGTTACATCACATGTACGGCATGCTTAGCCAGCGTGTGCCTTACGGCGGTTATTGGAAAGAGCGAACTGTGAAGGTGCTGCGTCACATAGAGCTGATGTGATATTAACTTTGCTATCTGGTACTATCTTATTAGTGATTACATATGGAGGTAGTGATGTGGATCTGATAGCAATATTAATTAGTTTCGCAATAATTGGTTGCATTCCAGCGGCTATAGCCAGTAGCAAAGGGCGTTCTTTTGGTGAGTGGTGGCTGTATGGGGCATTATTATTCATAGTAGCGCTAATTCACTCATTGTGCATAAAAAAAGATCAGAAAGCTATTGAAGACTCTCTTTTATCCGATGGTTTTGCAAGGTGCCCATATTGTGCTGAATTGGTTAAACAAGAAGCATTAAAATGTAAGCACTGCGGGAGTGATATTGGCGACGAGCTTGAAAAAATTAAAAATAAAAAGTTCTCAATTAAAGATATAGAACATACTACTTTATTCGAAAAGTTTAATGATGCCTACATTCTAAATGATAACGCAGTAAAGCTAATGGCTGAAAGTATCAAGAAGAACGCAAAGTCTACTAACCCTGCATATATTTTTGGTGAGTTTCAGCCAGATATTAACTACGTTAAATATTTACTTCCTAACTCGCTTCATGAACAGTTCATAAAAAGAATTAAATATTGGATAAAAGCGTAGCTTAAAATTAAACCAAACAAAGCCCACCTACTGGTGGGCTCTTTCATAGGTGTATTTATATGTTTATTGAGAGTAAAGTAAGAACTATAAGATTTCATGGCCCTATGGTAAAGGTGTTTGGTCGAGAGTTTAAATATCGGGCACCAACGGTGCCAAAGGCGATTGATGCTATGAAAAATTTATTGCCCGGTTTCGAGCGTTACATGCTTGAGGCGCACAAGCGCGGCCTGACATTTTCAGTTTTCGTTGGTAAGCGCAATGTCGGGCAGGATGAACTTGAACTCACCAAAGGGACGGAAGATATTCACCTTGTTCCCGTTGTGATTGGGAGCAAGCGTGCTGGCCTATTCCAAACTATTTTAGGGGTGGCATTAATTGGTGCGGCTATGGCCTTCTCACCCGCTGGGCTTGGTGTTTTTTCGGCAACGGGGGGGTGGGCTTCTATGGCTTATGCAGGTGCAGCAATGGCCCTTGGTGGTGTTGTTCAAATGCTATCCCCGCAAATGGGAGGATTGCGCATGCGCCAAGACCAGGACAACAAGCCGAGCTATGCCTTTGGCGGGCCTGTCAACACCACGGCGCAGGGTAATCCTGTTGGTGTACTGTACGGTACGCGTGAGATAGGCGGAGCTATTATCTCTGCTGGTATTTACACTGAAGATCAACAGTAAGCCGAGAGGCGGGAGTGAGTTATGGCATATAAAAAATCGAATGAAGGGTTATATTTCTATAACCCTAATGGAACTATCCGCGTATTTCTTCCAGCCCTCGAATCATTTCAATTAACTCGTGAAAAGCAGAAGAAGAGTTAGAATTAATAGGGTCAATGCCAGTTCTTTCAAGAAGATTCAGCAGTATAGCCTTGTTTTCTGGGTTGTCTCTTCCCCAGAGGTCAACTAAGACTGCTAAGGCAACTTGTAGGGCAATAACTCTTCCTTCATTGGTGGCATTTGTTTGGATATCCATGCTTTTCCTTTAGCGACTACCAGAGTTAATCAGCCATCCCTCTGATTTCAAACGCCCATGCCTCTACATGGACGGGCTGAGCCATTACAAGATAGTGCCTTAATTTTATCCGTAAACCCTGATATTTGATCAGTGTATTCACTACGCCGCTTATCGCGGCTTTTTTCATTGGTGCAATATGGACAATGTAACGATAAAAGGCCGCAAAGGTGGCGGCGGCGGTGGCCACACGCCAGTAGAATCGCCGGACAGCATTCAATCGATCGCCAGAGCGAAGATGTTATTTGCGCTGGGTGAGGGCGAGTTTGCCGGTGGGTTGGATGGCACAAACATTTTTGCTGACGGTACCCCCGCACTTAATGCCGACGGTTCTGAAAATTTCCCCGGATTCCGCTGGGAGTTTCGTCCTGGTACGCAGGCACAGGATTATATTCAGGGTATTCCTGCTGTCGAAAACGAGATCACCGTCGGCACAGAGCTGAAAAGTGGCACGCCGTGGGTTCGGTCTGTATCGAACCTGCAACTTTCCGCTGTGCGTCTGCGCTTTGGCTGGCCGATGTTGCAAAAGCAAGAAGACAACGGCGATGTTAACGGCTACCGCATCGAATACGCCATTGATGTGGCCACCGATGGCGGCAGCTATCAGGAAATGTTAACGGCAGCAATCGACGACAAAACCACCTCGCTGTATGAGCGTTCTCACCGCATCAACTTACCGAAAGCCACTACGGGCTGGCAGGTGCGCGTTCGTCGGTTGACGCCTAACGCCAACAGCGCACGGATCGCCGATCGTATGAACATCGAGGCGTTGACGGAAATTATCGACGCCAAGTTGCGCTATCCGAACACGGCACTGCTGTATGTGGAGTTCGACTCCAAACAGTTTCCGAACATCCCGAAGATCAGCTGTGCGCCACGCGGACGGGTTATCCGCGTGCCTGACAATTATGACCCGGAAACACGCAGCTATACCGGCGTTTGGACGGGGGGCTTTAAGTGGGCCTACAGCGATAATCCGGCCTGGGTGTTCTACGACATTATTTTAGCCGACCGCTTTGGCCTGGGCGATCGCATTGACTCCACCCAGGTATCCGAGTCTGAACTGTATCGCATCGCGCAGTATTGCGATCAGCCGGTGCCAGATGGTCGCGGCGGTGATGGTATGGAACCGCGCTTTACCTGCAACGTTTACATTCAATCCCGAGAGGATGCCTGGACGGTGCTGAGCGATCTGGCCGGTATCTTCCGTGGCATGACCTATTGGGGACAAAACCAAATGGTCGCCCTGGCAGATATGCCGCGTGATATGGACTTCACCTATACCCGTGCCAACGTTATCGACGGCAAGTTTACCTATTCGTCTGCCAGCGAGCGCACCCGCTACAGCACCGCAATGGTCAGTTGGTCTGATCCGGCGAACCACTATGCCGATGCGATAGAGGCTGTATTTGATAGCGACCTGGTGCGCCGGTACGACGTGAACCAAACCGAGCTGACGGCGATCGGTTGTACCCGCCAGAGCGAGGCAAACCGCCGGGGCCGCTGGGCATTGCTGACTAACAGCAAAGACCGCACGGTCAGCTTCTCCGTGGGGCTGGACGGCATGATCCCCATGCCGGGGCATATCGTAGGCGTGGCCGATCAGATGGTCGCCGGTCGGGTGATCGGTGGACGCATCAGCAGCGTGGACGGTCGCAAACTGACGCTGGATAGAAAGCCGGGCGCTAAAGCTGGCGACCGCCTGATCGTTAACCTGCCTTCAGGTAAAGCGCAGGCACGCACCGTGCAGGCGGTGAATGAGCGCGTGGTGACTGTGACCACTGCCTATAGTGAAATACCGGTGTCGGAGTCTGCCTGGTCTATCGACGCTGACGATCTGGCGGTGCAGCTCTACCGTGTGGTGGGTATCGCTGACAATGGCGACAACACATTTACCATTAACGCAACCGAGCATGACCCGAACAAGTACGCCCGCATCGATACCGGCGCGCGTATCGACGATCGGCCGATCTCCATCATTCCGCCCGGCGTGCAGGCGCCGCCGAAAAACATCACCATCGCCAGCTACTCCTCGGTGAGCCAGGGTATCGCGATTACCACCCTGCGCGCCGCCTGGGGTGCGGTTGAAAATGCCATCGTCTATGAGGCGGAATGGCGCAAAGATAACGGCAACTGGGTATCGGTGCCGCGCACCTCGGCGCTCGGCTTTGAAGTGCCGGGAATTTATGCCGGTCGCTACCTGGTGCGCGTGCGGGCCATCAACGCCAGCGATATATCGTCCGTCTGGGCGACGTCGATGGAAACCTACCTGAAAGGGAAGGAGGGCAAGCCGCCGGTGCCGGTCGGCTTCAAGGCTTCGCCTTTGTTGTGGGGTATACAGCTCGATTGGGGATTCCCAGACGGGGCTGAAGACACGCTGAAAACCGAAATCCACTATGCGGACAACGCAGCCGGGAATAACGCGATGTTGCTGGCCGATATCCCGTACCCGCTGCACACGCACACCATGACCGGGTTGAAAGCGGGGCAGGAGTTCTGGTTCCGCGCTCGTCTGCAAGACCGAACCGGCAACCAGGGCGACTGGACTGGCTGGATTAAGGGGCAGTCGAACGCTAACGCCGGTGACTACCTGGAGAGCATCGGAGATGGCTTCCTGACCGACAAGGACGGCGACCGCCTCACTGGCGACATTGACACAAACATTGAGGCCATTATCCAGAATGCGCTGGCTAACAACGCGACGGTTGAGCACCAGTGGGCGCAGTATGGCACGGTGCGGGCTGATATTCTGGTGGTGAAAACCACGATAGCGGAAGTCGATCGCGCCCTGGCCGAACTGTCTACGCAGGTGCAGGCGCAGATTGACGATGTGACAGCGGTACTGGAGGACAAGCTGACGGCAACAGTTGATGCCGATGGCGCAACGGCCATCCACACACTGAAAGCGGGTGTGAGGGTTAACGGCGTGTTCTACAACGCGGGCATGTCGATCGCCGTGCTGGCGGAAACCGGGAAACCCGTCATCACCCGTATCGGTTTCAACGCCAATCAGTTCGTGTTGATGAGCGGCAGCGGCGACACGCAATATTCGCCGTTCGCTGTAGTCAACGGACAGGTATTTATCAGCGATGCGTTTATTCAGAACGCTTCTATCACGTCGGCGAAAATTGCGGATGCGGCAATCACCAACGCCAAAATCAGCGGGTTTATTCAGTCCGATAACTTCAGCGCGACCAGCGGGTGGCGGATGGATAAAAGCGGTGCAGGGGCCGGGCAAATCCAGATTAACGGCGGCGACGGTAATGGGCGCATGGAGATACGCGGCGACCAGATTAATGTTTATGACGCTGGCGGTAATCTTCGGGTGAGAATGGGGAGGTTGTAACGTGGCGTATGGCCTGTGGATGAATGGCAAAGAGCTGGCGGCGGTTAATAGCATTTCACTATTAGCCAACGATAAGCAACCCTGGTTTGATGGTAATGGGCAAAAGGTTTATGTGCTACCGGATTACAAAGCTGGTAACCCTGTTTTTTTGGTCGGCCAAACTGGGATAATATTCGGTAGTCAAACGAATCCCCCATCTTACGGTGGGGTAACTGGATGGAGAACTCAGGGAAATCAAATCATTGTTGATGCGACATTTAAGAATGGAGCATCTTTGTTTATTGAATATAGCATTTACCAGGTTCAACAGCCAGATAGCGCATCTGGAACTTATGGAATAATGATTCAAAACTCGGTGGACTGGATGAGCATTAACAGTTCGTCCAGACTGGGTTTTGTTGCATGGAAAGGGGAAGTGACGATTAACGGCAAATGGACATTGCCAGTCGTTCAAAACGATAAGACCAAGGTTGTCTTTGTTCGGTGCGATGACCCCGGCGTTTCTATTTATCACGCTGTGCAATATAACGAATTAACGGTATCGCGTGATAATCGTTTAGGTGAGCCTATTTTAACCACAGCTAATGTGAAAGTGGTCATTATGAATAGTGGCTATTACCCGCCGACGCCAATCGGTTATGGGATGGTGATTAAGAATGCTGCCGGAGATAATACATTCACAAGTGATACAGAACCGTTAGTTTGGGATGGGCGCTCTGTTAATGTCGGTAGGAATCCAGAGGATTTAGTTGATACAGGAGTAACTAGACCGATGATCCCCCTTGCAGTTAATGCGTTTATGCGTGGTAACTCAGAAATGAATGGCGGAGTTTATAACTATTACAGCTGCGGTTATCGGTTTAATGGTAGCTCTGTCCAATTCTGGCGCGCTGAATCAGGAACAAAAATTCAGACAAAATGGAATACATCAACCCGATGGTACTCGTCACAGATTCCGCTCATGGTTATTAACGCTGACCATTATTTCTAACAACCGGCCACTGAGCCGGTTTTTTTATGCAACGATTTAGGAGATCATCATGCCCGCAGGCACTCTAACCCTAACGAACAATTCCGTCGTAGTGAAAGGTACGGGGACGGCATTCAACACCGAGCTGAAAGCCGGTGATTTCATCGTGAGCGTCGTCGGCGGCGTCACCTATACGCTACCGGTGAAAACCGTTGATAGCGCCACACAGGCGACGCTGATTAAAGCCTATGACGGCCCAACGCAGGCAGGAGCCGCGTGGTATGCCGTACCGCGTGACGCGATGAACACCATCACCGCCCAGCTGGCCGCAGAGACAGCCAAAGCCCTACGCGGGCTGAACCTCGATAAAAACAACTGGCAGCAGGTATTCAGCGGCACCGGAAACATTACGGTAACGCTCCCTGACGGCAGCACATACACCGGCCCGGCCTGGAACAGTTTCACTGCGGCGCTGAACCAAAAAGCAGAAAAGAAGGCTGTAGATGATCTTGCTACTGATGTGACAAAAAAATTGTCTGATAAAGCAGATAAAACGGCGCTCAATGATAAGGCAGATAAAAAATCACTCGGTTCGGCGGCGGGTGCGACACTGCAATCGGGGCTTACTGATGCAACACCAGGGCGGGTGGCGACGGTAGGAGCATTCGGAGTTGGGATAAAAACTCCAACTCAGGAGGCTCTTGATGGAGTCAAACCTAGCGGTCTTTATAGTGCCAAAGCTGTTTTGGGTGGCATTGATAACAACTCTTCGTTATTGCAGGTGCCATTTGACGTCAATACGGGTTATCAAATAATTATCCCAACAACTCTCGCCAGCGCACCCAAAATGTATTTGAGACTGGTAACGACTAACCCTCAGTATAATGGTCAGATTTGCGAGGTTATTACTACATCCAACACGACCACTGACGCAAACGGATTTATCAAGAAGGCATCGCCCATAGCGCGTGTTTCTGATAACCCAGAAAATATGACAGATAATTATCTTGATGGCTTTGTGCTGTCAGGACTCGCCGCTGTCAATCAAGACGCTACCGGGGTTAGCGCAGAAAAAATAGATACCGGCATTTACGTGATTTCTGGTGCTGCTGGACTTGCAAAAGAGGGGTGGGATTTTGAAATACCTCAAGATAGCAACGGTAATAGATTGTGCTTTGTGACGACTGAGGTTAATGACAACGGGGAAATAATTGTGAGGGTGAGCAAAAGGAAAGTGGATTTTGGAACGGCGACTGTTATAGCCGGTGAACCGATGGATATACCTGCTGGGCGCTGGATTGATTTTCGTCTTGAAATGCCAATCAAAGATAAGGAGAAAAATAAATGACATTAATCAGCGGTGTATTAAAGGGGCCTTATGGCGATCCCCGCTCTGGCGTAACCATCACTATGCGCTCGATTAAAACATCGTCTACGGTGTTGAATTTGGCAAAGTCCCAATCGGTGACGGATGACGGCGGTAAATACTCACTATCCGTGGAGCCGGGCGCATACGAAGTCATTGTGTCTGTTTACGGCTCTCAGCCGGAGCGGGTAGGTACCATAGAGGTCTATACCGATTCCCTGCCCGGCACGCTCAATGATTTCCTTCGCCGTCCAGGTGAAAGTGACATTACCCCGGAGATTGTGCAAACCGTCGATCGTTTGCGCGCTGACGCTGCATTATCAGCAGATAAATCAGCAGCATCAGCCGCGGCCGCAAAAATCAGTGAAAATAATGCGGCGGCCACTTTAGCGAATGCAGCAAAGAGTGGTGCTAACTCAGACATTACATCACTGTCTGGCCTGAAAACAGCGCTTAGTATCTCGCAGGGTGGAACAGGGGCAAAAACTAGTCAAGAGGCAGCACAAGGAATTTTACTTGGCAGTTGCTATGATAGATTTACTTCCGGGTATGTTAGTAATGGAGCCTGGATGAAAATCACAGTTAAATTTGCAGATACCTCGAATGGTAAAACAATTGGATTTATCATTATAGGTGGCTCGTTATTTAACGGAAATCCGCTACAGCAAGGCGTTCAGTTTGTCACTATTAAAACAGGTAACACGAATAAAGATGGACTTAGTAATGCTGTTATTCATACGCTTTTTGGTGCAAATAATCGAACAGTTAAAGAAGCGAAGTTGAACACGTTAGCTGATGGGCTTACTGTTGAGCTTTATTGCAGAGTAGACCAGTATTCGAGTGATACCGGCGCAATCCTGTTGCCAAGCCGACACGCCAATATCAGCGATGTCTCATTTTCGAATGTGCAGGTGTTGCCAGCGAATATTCCCGCGACTGCATCTGATGCCCGCGTGCTGTTTATCGATGCCTGGACTAATCAGAATACGACAACAGACTCAAACGGTTTTATCAAGAAAGCTTCGCCGATTATCAGACTTTCCGGCGAACCGGAAAAGATGCCTGATGACTACTTGGACGGTTTTACGTTGTCTGGCTGCGTTGCGGTGAATGCTGAGGCAGAAGGGGTATCTGGTGAGCGAGTTTCGGTTGGCGTTTACAAAGTCTCCGGCGCGTTAGGTTTTGCGGAAGAGGGCTGGAACATCGAAGTGCCGCAGGACGTGAACGGCAACCGCCTTTGCTTTGTATCAGCCAGTACAGGTAAGGACGGCACAATCTATGTGAAGGTCAGCAAGCGCCGCTTTGACATCGACACAGCCGCGATAGTGGCTGGTGAACCGATGGATATCCCGGAAGGACGCTGGATCGATCTTCGCCTGGAAATGCCGGTGAGCGAGGTTGAAGAAGCACCGGAAGCAGTCGAGGAAACCGCCGCTCTTGAAAATGTAAACGTAGACTCCATCTAAAATCTGCTGCCCCGTCGCCGGCCTCGTAGTGTTCACTCAGGTTGAACATCGGCAGGGGCAGCACCCGGAAAAGGCATTATCAAAACCCAGCAAACATTTCATTCAATCAATGGCTTACAAATTGCGTCAAATGACGTAAGTTATCCCGCTGAAATCAGTTTTTAGTATTAAAAATCAACTTGTTAATTTGCTGTCAGCAATATACTGCTGCGCCACATGGGCTGGTTCGAAGCGGCTGATCTGATCGTTAAAGGCATGGAAGGCGCCATCGCCGCCAAGACCGTGACCTATGACTTCGAACGCCTGATGGAAGGCGCTAAGCTGCTGAAATGTTCAGAGTTTGGCGACGCTATCGTTAAGCACATGTAAGTGTGTTCAGCGCTTGAATGAGAGCGGGAGCCTTAGGGCTCCCGTTTTTTATTGTTCAAATATGAGTGAGGTATCGGACAGGCTCAGCGAGCGGCGTTAGCCGATTCACGCACGACCAGCACCGGGCAATTGGCGTGGCGGACAACGGCGGTGGCATTGGAGCCGAGGAGGTAAGTGATCGCAGAAGGGCGGTTGGAACCCATCACAATAATCTCCGCGTTAAGCGCATCAGCAAGTTCCAGGATCTGATCTTTAGGATCGCCGACGGCAACGTGCGTGGTCACTCTATCTTCAGGCACGCTGAATTGTTTTGCCGCTTTTGCCAGCCCCTCGGTCGCTAGCGCAATGGTTTCATCTTTGGTTTCCACCGCCGCGGTGGCGGCAAAGCCGAAGGCCGCGTAGGTGGCGCGCGACGGGATCACCGCCAGGAAATGGACGTGGGAGTCTTCGAGCCTGGCGAGCGCGTTGACATGCGGGATGACCTGCTGTGTTAATTCCGGCTCGGTAATATCCACGGGAACCAAGATTGTTTTATACATACTCCCTCCTTATCGTTATCAAAAAACTCCACTTTTTGGATTATAGCTGCTTGATGCAGGGAAAGGAGAGATCCCTATGGCAAACCTGAGAACGTTGGCGCTAAATGTCAGGTGTTTATCGGTGTTATCGTTAAATTCACGCAAGCGCGCCGGTTTTTTGAGTAGAAAGGGAGCCATTGGCTCCCTTGGTTTTAGCTGGCTAAGGTTATCGAAATCTTAATGCGGGATCTCTGAAACCTCTTTGACTTCCGTCTTGTTGATTTGCTGTTTAACGCCATTGGCGTCGGTATAACCGATCAACCCGGCAGCGGTTTCTTTCGGCTTGCCGTCACTGATGAGCGTTCGACCGTCGTGGGTATGGATGGCGTAGCTGGTGCGTGTGCAGCCTGACAGTGCGGCGATGGCAACCAGGGCGATCGCGGGAAGAACAAGCGTTTTTTTCATTTGTAGCTCCTTTTAGTTATCCAACTCACTCATGTTTGCAATTTGGTCTCGATTGATTTGTTCCGTTTTGCCCGTTTCTGCATTTCGATAGGAGACTAACCCGGTATCTTTATCGACCTGAGGCTTGCCGTCGGTGACAATGGTCTTGCCATCCGTTGTTTTGATCGCCTGATTGGAAGCGCAGCCCGCTATGAACATCACCGTAGTCGCAGTAAGAAGCGCGGCAAAGAGTCGTTTACTTTTCATACTTACCATCCTGGTTACTTAAATGAATTTAATAGCAGGAAAGTAAGTATAGGCAGAATCTCCAGATTGCTAGCGTTGAAACGCTTTTAATGCGATAAAAATTAAGAATTTCTTAATTTATTGATGGGGTGATTGATCGTTCGGATAACAAAGTTATCGATAGGTCAGGGTTCGCAGACGTACTGCCCGGTGAGGGTGCTATGGCTTCATGTCATCATCGGCCCAAGATACTCCGCATGCCGATGCTTGATACTAACAATGTCTCTGGTGGTTTGGCGTTAATTCTGTATAAGTATGCGCCGGGGATTTTTTCGAATACAACGTTGATTCGGCTGATAATCATCCATAAGGACAGGGATATGATAATAACGCATTCAGGCTACAAAACCGGCATCGCCATACTATTGGCGGCGATGACCGCGCTGACGTTAACGGGGTGTGCCAAGCACACTGCCCCCAGCCAAAACGATCCGGCGAATAAAGAGGTCGATGATCTTTTCGCCAACCTTGGTGACCCAAAGACGCCTGCGCCGGGAAAAGAAAAATTACATTACATGACTCAGGTGCAAGCTGAGATTCAACGCCATTTAAAAGACGCCGCCACTTACTCAGGCCAACGCTGTACATTGCGTATCACGCTGGCGCCGGACGGCATGCCAGTCGGTGTTCGAACTGAAGGAGGCGATCCGGATCTTTGCCGTGCCGCCATGCAGGCGGTTGCCGATGCGCGTCTGCCTAAGCCGCCAACGCCAGAGGTCCAAAATGCGTTCCAAATTATCACGTTGGAATTTCGCCCTCAGTGAATAAGCAACGCTATCCCGGTCAAGGCCGGGATTTTTTATTGCCTGCACCCTGCGTTAATGGGTGAAAATCACTAAAGCCATTGATGAATGGTGACGATAACCCTTAAAACTCCTGATTATAAAAGAGTGGCAATGCGTTTTTTCTGGGTCAACATCGGTGGCAGCGTCGCGGAAGTTTTGAAGGGTGAATTCCTGTGGGCGCCGCAATATGGAATAAATAAAACGGGGAACATGTTTAAACCTGCCGGGTGGGAAACGGTCAAAAAAGTCAAAGAGGGTGACCTGATTTTTTGCCACAAGGGTAGGAGGATAATCGGCGTGGCGACAGCGGTACGCGATGCTTACTCTGCACCGCGGCCGGAGTATCGGGCTGCGGGACCGCGGCATATTGCGGGTACCAAAGTCGATTTGAAACTGACGTGCCTTGAACTACCCATTGATGTTTCCCTTTTTAATCAGGCGTTCATACGCATGCACAATCCGACTTGCCTTCCGCGCGTTTTTAATAAGACAGGCGGATGCACCGAAAACTATATGTGCGAGATCCCCGCACCGGCAGCCGCGTTGATCGCCTGTTTTATCTCGGAAAATCTCTCGATCCATTTCCATGCGGATACCGTCGAAATCACCAAAGAGATCGGTGGTGAGCAAGCAACGGTGATTCAGGCGCGGATTGGGCATGGCCCCTATCGCGATAAAATGTTAAAGCGGTGGGGAAACCGGTGCGCCGTCACGGGGATTGCGGAGCCGTCCATTCTCATTGCCTCTCACATCGTTGCCTGGTCGATTGCGACCTCAGAAGAAAAAGTGGATCCGCACAATGGTCTGCCGTTAATCCCCAATCTGGACAAGCTGTTCGATCGCGGCATGATCAGTTTTGCCGATGACGGACGTTTGTTGTATTCACGGACGATGAGCGGTTTGTTAGGCGAGCTAAGGATCCCGTTGGACGCCAACATTAGCGGGTTGTCTGAAAAGAACAGAGCTTACCTGCGGCGGCATCGAGCGAGATGGGGTTTTGAAGTAGAGCCCTGATGCAGGTTTGCAAATCAGGGCCGGCGCTCCTACCGATACATCATCGCGCTCACGCGCTCTGCTCGATCTTTAAAACCGTTGCTGCGCATCGTTACCACGTAATAGCGGTAGTGATGTTTCTGTGCGTATTCGCGCACCAGATCTTCGGCGAACAGGCCGCTGAAGGTGACGGTGGTGACGAACGTCAGCCCTTTCACTTCGTAGGTGCCGATCTCTTGCGGGGTGCCGATATACGGCGGCGGGAACACGGTTTTGTGGAACTGGCAGCCGGCCAGCAGCAGGGTAAACAGCAGGGCGGCGGAGATTTGCGGTATTCTCATCGGGAAATGCTTTCCTTCCTTGGCGTGTGTTTTGGTAACTCTATAATAGGATTACAAAATTCGACCGGGATGTAAAAACTATCCCGCCGCGGTTGCCGTTTCGTTGATGCGGTATCGCCGCTACCCATAAACATAAGGGGGTATACATGCCTGTTCGTCTTGCCACTGAAACCGATGCCGCAGCCCTGATCGCCCTCGACAGCGTCGCCGAATACGATCCGCGGCGCGCGGCGCAGATCCGCACCTGGTGCGGGCAGGGTATCTGTTATCTTGCTGAACAACGGGGCGTGGTGATGGGTTACGGCGTGCTGCACTATCACTTCTTCGGCTGCGGCTTTATCGAGCTGCTGATGGTTGGCGAGCGCTATCGTCGCCGGGGCGTCGGGCTGGTGCTGATTACGGCGTTGAAGTCCCACTGTCGGCACCCGAAGCTGTTCACCTCCACCAATCGCTCCAACCTGCCGATGCAGCGGCTGCTGTTGAACGCCGGGTTTGTTGCCAGCGGCCAGATTGACAATCTCGATGACGGCGATCCGGAGCAGGTATTTTTTATCCCGGCGCGCTAATAAAGCCGGACATCGACCGCCTGCTGTTGCAGCCAGGTGCTGACGTAGCCATAAGCGGCATAGAAGGCCAGCAGCGCGAAGAGCAGCACGGAAAGCGAGGCCAAAAATTTGACGTCGCCGTGCTTCGACAGCTGATAAGCGCAATAGAAAAAGGCCATCAGGCACAGCAGAGTGAAGGCGATAGCCAGCGTGGCGTAAAAAATAAGCATAACGAAACCCGTTCTTCCTTGTAAGCGCGGCAAGGATACCACAGACAAAAAAAGGGGCCCAACTGGGCCCCGGCGTGATTCGCTGCGGGAGGGTTACTCCGCCGCGTCGGGATGGTTTTTGCCTTCTTCGATGAATTCTTCGTCGATCTCTTCGATGTTTTCCTCGCTGTCGCGGCCGGACAGGATGTTCCAGCAGGCGATGAACAGCGCGGCGATCAAGGGGCCGATGACGAAGCCGTTGATGCCGTAGATCTCCATGCCGCCCAGGGTGGAGATCAGGATCAGGTAGTCCGGCATTTTGGTGTCTTTGCCCACCAGCAGCGGGCGCAGGATGTTGTCCACCAGGCCGATCACCACCACGAAGAACACCACCAGGAAAATGGCTTTCCACAGCATGCCGGTGGCGAAGAAGTAGATCACCGCCGGCACCCAGATGATGGCGGAGCCCACGGCCGGAATGATCGACAGGAACGCCATCAGCGCGCCCCACAGCAGGCTGCCGTCGATGCCGGTAAAGTAAAACGCCAGCCCGCCGAGCGCACCTTGCACTACGGCGACCACCACCGTGCCCTTGACGGTGGCGCGGGAGACGGCGGCGAACTTCACGAACAGGTGGTGCTTCACGTGCTGGGAGAGCGGCAGCGCTTCGAGCGCCAGGTTTACCAGATAGGGGCCGTCTTTCAGCAGGAAGAACAGCAGGTAGAGCATTACGCCGAAACCGACGACGAAGTTGAAGGTGCCCTTGCCGATCAGGAACACGCTGCCCGCCAGGTATTGCCCACCTTTGAGCGCCACCTCGGAAAGCTGCTTTTGGATCTCGGCGGCGCTGTTGAGGTTATGCTCCGCCAGGAAGCGCTGCGCCCAGCCGGGCAGGTGGCGCATAAAGTCCGCCAGCATGGTCGGCAATTGGCTGTTGTTGGTCTGCAGCTTGGTGTAGATCACGTTGAATTCCATCGCCAGCGACGAGGCGATGATCGCCAATGGCGTGAACACGATCAGGCAGATCAGCGCCAACGTCAGCAGCGACACCACGCCGTTGCGTTCGCCGACGTACTGCTTCAGCTTCTTTTTCACCGGATGGAAAATCACCGCCAGAATAATCGCCCACAGCACCGAGGAGTAGTAAGGCCCCAGCACGTCGAGAAAGGCGGCGGTGACGATAAACAGGATCAGGATAAAGAATCCTTTGGAAATGCCTTTAGACATCATAGTCGTCCCTCAAAAGATGAATTTTCAGCATAGATGAACTGAATGAAAACAACACTATCATCACCTTTGCTTAACCGGTAGGGGATTTTTAGTGGCGTATTCCATAGGGTTATTAAGGGCAAGGCGGGTGCCACACGGTGAACAGGCGGCGGCATGAGAAAAGAAAGAGGGCTAAATAATTAATAAAATTTATCGATTGTGTTTCATTTTGTGAGCCGCGCTTGCCGCCTGCGCCAGGCTTTCCTGGTGTTGATGAGGGCGGCCGTTCGCCCGATATCACGAAGGAGTATGCAAATGACTGAACGCAAACGACTCGGCGTCATCGAGAAAACGCTACTGATCGCCTTTGCCGGCCTGCTGGTGTATTTCGCGGCCACCGGCGCCTTGTCATTATCGGGCCTTGATCATCACTGGCCTTACCCTTCGCGATAGGCAGGCACCTGCACCAGGGAAAATTCAGCACCGCTTATAACAAACAGAACGACCTTTCTGCTTATTACCCCGCATTATGCCGCCGGCTGAGAAAAGCCAGCGCCAACAGCGCCCCTGACACCGCAGCCGCCAGCACCAGCCACGCCGGGGCCGCCCAACCGGCCGCGGCCACGATGGCGCTCAGCGCGACCGGGCCGATCACCTGGCCGAGATAGTTCCCCTGCATCACCAGCCCCAGGCTCAGCGGCAGCAGCGTCGGTTCCGGCGTCGCCGCCGGCGTGGCGGCCAGAATGGTGGCGGGCAGCATGCCGGCGATGGCGCAGAACAGGAAACACAAGGGGATCAGCAGGCCGTTGGGCGTCATCGGCAGGAAAATGCCGATGCCGAAGATGCCTATGATCAGGCTGGTGGCCGCGAGCAGGCTACCGGCCCGCAGACCGCGCGACAGCAAGAGCCCGGCGGCGAGGTTACCGATGATGTTCGCCGCCACCGCCGCCGCGCTGATGCCGCCGGCGGCCGCCAGCGACAGGCCGATGCGTTGCATCAGGAAGATCGGCAAGAAGGTCATCACCGAGAAAAACTGCAGGTTGTAAGTGGTGAACATCAGCGCCAGCAACAGCGGCCGACGCGCCCGCAGCATCGCACCCAGCGCTTGCCGCAGCTGTAACGGCGGAACGTGCGCCTCGGCGGCACGGCGGGAGGTGGTCAGCGGCAGCATCAGGGCGGCCAACAGCGTCAACGCCGCACCGGCCTGCCAACTTTGTTGCCAGTCGGCGAGATGGGGGCCGAAAAACAGCGAAACGGCGATGCCCGCCGGCATGAAGGTGCTCCAGATGCCGAACACCAGGCTGCGCTGCGCCGGGGCGACGAGGCGGTTCAGCACTGCTGGTGAGGAGACCACCACGATCACGAAGCCGAGGCCTTCGACAAAGCGGCTGACGATCAACCCGCCGAAGTCGTGTAGCGTGGCGCCGGTAAAGCTGGCGGCGCTGACGATCAGCAGCCCGAGCGCCAGCAGGCGCCGATCGCCCCAGCGGCGCACCAGCAGCCCGGCAGCGATGCCGCCGAACACCCCGACGAAGGGAAAGGCCGAAATCACCCAGCTCAGCGCCTCAAGCGAACGGCCAAACTCGGCCTGCAGCGCCGGCAAGGCAATGGTGGCCTTGCCCACGTGCAGCGCCGCGGCGATGCCGGCGAACAGCACGTTGACGACGGCTAACCAGGGTGTGGCGGCGGGAAGAACGCGGTCGATGGCGTCCGGTTTAATCGCGGTCATAACACTCTCCAGTGGCGGTAACGCCATCACTATGAGCTCTTGCAACGGCTGAGGTCGTTCAAATGCTGCGCTATCACGCGGAGAAATTATTCATTTCGAGCTTTATGGATTGCGCGCCTTTGTTGTTTGGTTCGCCAGCGTGCCGCCCTGCTTGGACGCGGGTGCCCGTTCAGCGGTTTACTGTTCCGGCACGCAGCGAGCGTGCCCGATCAATTTTATTTATAAGGAGCAGTGTATGTCAGAGATGATGAATGAAAACGGAGCGCCGGTGATGGAGTGGAGCTACGGCGGCCGGGGTGATGATATCAGCAGCAGCCTGAGCCTCGACACGGTTGAGGAGCAGCCGCAGGGTTTCCTGATGACGATCGATCGGCCGGTGCAGATCTTTAAAGACGCGCTGTCGCCGATGATGGCTTTTGTCACGCTGCTGCGTCCGCTGTATGCGAAGACGGGCGAGGGATTCCAGTTCGTGCCGGTTTCCAACCCCTGGACCGACGTGCAGCGCCTGCCGCCAAGCGCCGGCTATCTGGGCGTGCAGGTCAACGCCGGGCTGTTCTTCCACGGCGCCAAACCGACGCACTATAAAGATCGCGACGGCCAGATGAAACCGATCGACGGCGGTACTGTCCTGCAGAACATCACCGTGCTGCATCAGGTGGCGCAGCCGCAGGGCCCGGGCGAAGGCGGGATCTGAGTCTGAAACGTTATCACGGGGCCGGACGCGGCCCTTATCTCGCCTTGAAAACCGCCCTTGGCTTGGGTAAAAAGGGTTGTCTATTCAAGGAGAAGAGTATGTACAGCGACAACGAGAAAAAATTTTATATCATCCTTAACCGCAACCACGAACCGGCCACGCTGTTTAACGCTTCCTGCCATCTGACGGCGGGCATCACCGATCTGATCGAGCAGCGCGAGTTTCACCACTATCCGAGCAACCTCGACGGCGTCAGCGCCAATATGAGCCACTATCCGATTGTGATCCTGCAGGCCAAGAACAGCAGCCAGCTCAGCAACCTGATTCTGAAGTGCAAGGAAGAGGGCGTGTTGTCCAACTTCTTCACCACCACCATGCTGTCGCACTCCGCCGAGCAGCAGATCGCCGACACCGCCAACACCCCTTACGAACAGCTGGATTTCGTGGCGGTGGCGCTCTATGGCGACGCCGAACAGCTTAAGCCGCTGACCAAGAAATTCTCCGTCTACCGCTGAAAACGCGGGATCTCAGACGCTGGCGCCGTCGTAACTGTGGATCTGCAACGCATCCAGCGCAATGTCAGGCACGCAGCGCAGGTTGACGGCGCACATCGCGGCGCCGTCCGGCGCAGTGCCGTAGGCGAAGGGCTGGGCACCGCAGACTCGGCAGAACTGATGGCGGATCTTGTGGTGATTGAAGGTGTAGGTGCTGAGCTGGTCCTGGCCGCTGTTGAGCGTGAAGGCGCTGATGGGGAAGAACGACAGCAGCAGCCCTTTGCGGCGGCAGATCGAACAGTTGCAGCTGAGGGCCTCGGTGGGCAGTTCGGCGTCCACGGAGAAGGTGACGGCGCCGCAGTGGCAGCTTCCCTGGAATGACATGGCGGTGATCCTGTGGCAGGAGGGCGGGTTTGCCCAGTATAGTGCAATTTATCGCCATTCGGCCGCGCCGGGCGCGGTTTCCTTAATAAATGCGCGGTTTTCTGGTAGGTTAAGGTTTAACGTCATCAAAAGGAGATCGCGATGTTAGAGCATTACTATCCGGCAAACATGGGCGCCGAACCGGTCACGGACGAACAGCACAAGCGGCTGGTGGCGGTGCAGGCGGCGCTGGAGCTTATCAAGGCTACGCTGTCAGACACCAACGATGGCAATGGCGTGGATTTCCAGCTGAAGGCGGCGGAGAAGCACATCGGCCCGATGGCCGACGCCATTCAGGAAGCCCTGAAGTAATGGTTCGCCGTCACCTCAACCGCCCGCACCGGGCGGTTTTCTTTTGCGCCGATTACTGCGATTTTTTTAGTGGCGCATTGCCTTTTTCCCGGCTGGTGCCGTGAACGACGCGATCCTACTCTAGCGATCCGAGTCCTTATCAGGGTCATGCTCATGTTCCGCTTCAGCCTCTTTTCTTTCTTATTACAGCGCCGCCGGCGCTTACCCTGAGGGCGTCGCCTGGAATGCGCGCGCCGGCGCGTTTTTGGTGTCGACCCTGCGCGGCGGGCAGCTTGGCCTGGTTTATCCCAATGGCCGCTATCGGCGGTTTTCCACCGGTAAGGGGCTTATCACCACCTCCGGCATGCTGGTGGACGCCGAGCGTAATCGGGTGCTGGTGTGCAACGAAGACGTGGGGGCTCCCTCAGCTCTGCGCCCGGTACGCGCAATCGCGTGGCGCAGGTGCTGGAGTTCAATCTCGATACCGGCGAGCTGCAGCAGACGTACGATCTCTCATCGTTAAGCCGTGGGCCGACGCTGGCCAACGATCTGGCGCTCGACGCGCAGGGCAATATCTACGTGACCGACAGCTTCCAGCCGCAGATTTACAAGATCGACCGGGCAACGCGCCAGGTATCGATTCTGATGCGCTCAGCGCGTTTGATGCCGGCCGACGCTCCCGCCGCTGCGCAGGGCACGCAGCCTTATCTCAACGGCATCGTGTCTCACCCGGATGGCTATCTGATTGCGGCGGACTACACCCGAGGGCTGTTGTGGAAGGTGACGTTGGATAACGCGCCTGCGATAAGTGAAATCAGGCTGCCGCAGCGGCTGAAAGGGCCGACGGGCTGCGGCTCAAAAATGCCCATGAATTGGTGATCGTACAGTCTTTTCCGGGGGCAAAGGGGAGCATGTCCGGCGACGTAATGCTGCTCTCCTCGAACGACGGCTGGGCCAGCGCGCATATCACGGCGGTCGACACGCCGCCGGAATTGGATGGGCCGACCGGCGCCGCGCTGCGCGATGGCCAGGTGTGGGTCGTCAACTCCCGTTACCCCCGTTTGTTTGCCGACGTCGCTCAGGCCGAGAGAACCAGGACGTTCAGCATCGTCAGGGTGGCGTTAGAGCGGAGGCCCGCCGATCGGCGACGGTTGCCAACCCGGCCGGAATAGGATTAAATGCCGCACTGACTGTATAAATAAACAGGTGCGCTGCGATGAGTCTGATGTTGAAGGGTGAAAAGATTGACCGTAACCGCTTTACCGGCGAAAAAATTGAAAACGGCAGCTTTATGCTGTGTGATTTTTCGGGTGCAGATCTGACCGGCACCGAATTCATCGGCTGTCAATTTTACGATCGCGAGAGCCGACAGGGCGGTAACTTCAGCCGCGCGATCCTGAAAGACGCGAGTTTTAGAAGCTGCGATTTATCGATGGCCGATTTCCGCCACGTTGACGCATTGGGGGTGGAGATCCGCGAATGTCGCGCGCAGGGAGCAGATTTTCGCGGCGCCAGCTTTATGAATATGATCACCAGCCGCACCTGGTTTTGCAGCGCCTATATCACCAAGAGCAACCTGAGCTACGCCAATTTTGCCAAAGTGGTGTTGGAGAAATGCGAGCTGTGGGAAAACCGTTGGCACGGTGCGCAGGTGCTCGGCGCCAGCTTCAGCGGCTCCGATCTGTCCGGCGGCGAATTCTCCGGTTTTGACTGGCGCGCCGCCGATGTCACCCAGTGCGATCTGAGCAACGCGGAACTGGGCGAGTTGGATTTGCGCACCACCGATCTGCAGGGCGTTAAAATGGACAGTCACCAGGCCGCTCAACTGCTGGAGCGGTTGGGGATCGCAATCATCGGCTGAAGAGCTGCCTGATGCCCAGGCTGATGATCAGCACGCCGCAGGCGCGATCGATCCAGGCTTTACTGCGTCGGTAGGCGCTGGCGATCGGCGCGTGCGATAGCACCAGCGCCACCAGGCCATACCACAGGCTAGCGACTACCGCGACCTCCAGCAGCATGGCGGCGAAGGTGGGCATGGAGACATGGGCAGGCGCCGCCGACGAAAACACCGCGGCGTAAAAGGCGATAGATTTGGGGTTGGCGATGTTGGTGGCGATGCCCTGCAGAAAGGCGACGCGAAAACCGCTTTTTCCGGTCACCGTGGAGGGGCCGGAAGAAGGCGCCGCTTGGGCGATAAGCCGATAGCCGAACCACAGTAAATAGCCGGCGCCGGCCACTTTTACCGCTAGCGCCAACCAGGGGAACAAGGCGAAAATTATACCGACGCCGAGCAGGGCGCTGCTCGCCCAGAACAGGTTGACCAAGACAATGCCCGCCACCAGAGCGAAAGCCTCGCTGCGGCGCGCGGAAACGGCTTTGTGGGCGACGGCGACAAAATTGGGGCCGGGGATCACCACGCCGACGATATAGACGGTGAAAACGGCGAGCACGGCTTGCATATCGATCATCGGTTAACGGCCTGTAAGAAGGGGGAACCTAGTTCTATAATGAATCGCCGGTATGATCCAGCAGTGCGAAAAAATTTTTTCATAGGCCGTTAGCGGCAGATGCAGGCGGTGCTTTGCGGTAATAAATTTATGAGGCAGATGAATATAATTTAAAATATATCTTGCTTAAATAACTCAGCCGTGTGTAAATAGCGTCATCGGTTTGTAGTACAGACCTTATGAAAGCAGTTTTAGTAAAGCAGTTCTCAGTATTAGCGATATCCCTCAGATACCTCTTTTCCCGCGAATTTTCTTCTCTAGTGCCCCATAAGTTTCCAATAAAAACAGACCTCTATCGCCATATGGCGTCGCAAAAATATAAAGGAAATATCTCTATGTCTACTAAAATGACAGGTTTGGTAAAATGGTTCGATGCAGGTAAAGGCTTCGGCTTTATCACCCCGGCAGACGGCAGCAAAGACGTGTTCGTACATTTCTCTGCTATCCAGAGCAACGATTTCAAAACGCTGGACGAAGGCCAACAGGTTGAGTTCACCATCGAGAATGGCATGAAGGGCCCTTCTGCCGGCAACGTGGTCGCGTTATAATTTTCGGCCGAGGTACGATTTCTTACGACAGCGATGAGGGTTTAAGCCGGAGCAGTTAAGAAATAACGTCCTCAGCCTGAATAAACTCCGGGTTCGCCCGGAGTTTTTACCAATACGTCATTAGCTCAGCAGGAAGAGCGGCAGCGAAATTATTCGTTGGCGGACTGGGGTTCGATTCCTCGATGACGTTCCAATAATTAATTATTATTGGCAACAGAAAAACAGATTGTCGCAGAATTAATAACGCCGCGTTTCAGTCTATTTTTCTGTTGTGAAAAAGTCGCGCTTAGGCTGCGTAATGTTGGAGTGTTGGATGGACGCTTACGCCATAACATGACAGCCGGGAAAGTCACCGGCCCGCGATTAATAGCCCCGGCCTTGGCCGGGGTTTTTTGTGCCCGCGATCTTAACGCTGCGAGTCCAGCCGTTCGTTGTTTTTCACCACGTCCTGCGCCTTGAGGTAGCTCTCGATCAGCAGCTGATAGGCCGGGAAGATTTTGGTGTAGACCTCGGCCCACTGCTGAGCGTCGGCGCGGTTCCAGCTGCCCTGCAGCTCGGAGGCCACGCCGGCGGTGTCGATCGGCACCACGCCGGCCTGTACCACGCGCGCCAGGGTGATTTCCTGCGCCATTTTCGAGTAGGTGCCGGAGGCGTCGATCACCGCGAACACTTTATAGCCTTCGGCCACCGCGCTGATGGACGGGAAGGCCATGCAGACGCTGGTGATGGTGCCGGCGATGATCAAGGTTTTGCGGCCGGTGGCTTTGACCGCCGCTACGAAGTCCGGGTTGTCCCAGGCGTTGATTTCCCCTTTGCGGGCGACGTATTGCGCGTGCGGCGCATTTTGGTGAATTTCCGGGATCAGCGGGCCGTTTGGGCCCTGCGGCACCGAGGCGGTGGTGATCACCGGCAGTTTGCTGAGGGTGGCGATGCTGGCCAGGGCGGCGGCGCGGGCGCGCAGTTCGGTCATCGGCATGTCGGCGACGGTTTGGAACAGGCCGCTCTGGTGGTCGATCAGGAGCATGACCGCGTCATTGGCATCAATAACAGGACGCTGGCCGTTGAAGTTGGCTGGAGTGCTCATGGTGTTTTCCTTTTCTCGTCGTAAGGTCAGTGGGTATCTTCTTTGATTGATAAGGCTGAAACTCAGCACTTGCCTACAGTGTAGGGAGGGGAGAAAAATCCGGTAGACCGTGCAGGCGGGATGCATTGTTCCACAGATGGAACGACGGTGTGGCAGGCGAGCGACCCCGCGCTGGGCTAAACTTAAGATGCATGAGAAACATGCGGCAAGGAGCGCCATCCTGTTTACGGAGTTGACGAGGAGGGCCGCCATCATGGCTTATCGGCATATCGTTGTCGCCACGGATCTCAGCGAAGACGCCGAGTTCCTGCTGGGCAAAGGCGCCAGACTGGCCGCCGCGCTCAAGGCCAAACTTTCCCTGATCTATATCGATATTCACCGCGCCGGTTATTACGTCGATCTGGGCGTGGGCGATTACAACTACACCGATCGCACCTTTTCGGAGCGGGTGAAGAATATGCTCAATGCGATCAAAGGGCAGTCGTCCTATCCGGTCGAAGAGGTGATCGTCAGCCGCGGCGCGTTGACGGAGGAACTGAATCGGGTGGCGAAGGAGAAAGGGTTCGACCTGGTGATCTTCGGCCACCATCACGATGTCTGGAGCCGGCTGGTTTCTTCGGCACGCCAGGCGATCAACGAACTGAATGTCGATCTGCTGGTCGTCCCCATCGAGAAGAAATAGTCGCGGCCGCCTGCGGGCGGCTGCCGTTTTTCATTCACATCTTTTATCTCTGAGTGGCCATAACCGCACACCCGCAATAGTCTCGCACGCTGACAATCCGCCAGACAAATAGTGACTCACCGTAATTTTATTTTATCCATCAATATGTTGGCCAAAATCCGATAAAGGTTAATCCAGCGCATTGAAATCACTGACATACCTCCTTTTGGTTAATAAACCGCACGTTTTGACTGGCTCTCAGGGGAGGGGCGTCTTATCCTCGGGGTAATGAGATTTGTATGACTTATATAAATACGTTCACATGGAGGAGGTCTCATGCGTTTTGACAATAAAGTCGTGGTTATCACCGGTGCGGGCAACGGCATGGGGGAAGCGGCGGCGCGGCGGTTCTCCGCCGAGGGCGCCATCGTGGTGCTGGCCGACTGGGCCAAAGAGGCGGTAGATAAGGTTGCCGCTTCGCTGCCGAAGGGCCGGGCGATGGCGGTACATATCGACGTGTCCGATCACGTCGCGGTTGAAAAAATGATGAACGAGGTGGCGGAAAAACTGGGCCGCATCGACGTCCTGCTGAACAACGCCGGCGTACACGTGGCCGGCAGCGTGCTGGAAACCAGCGTCGACGACTGGCGCCGCATCGCCGGGGTCGATATCGACGGCGTGGTGTTCTGCTCCAAATTCGCCTTGCCTCACCTGCTGAAGACCAAGGGCTGCATCGTCAATACCGCGTCGGTGTCCGGCCTGGGCGGCGACTGGGGCGCGGCCTACTACTGCGCGGCGAAAGGCGCGGTGGTCAACCTGACGCGCGCCATGGCGCTGGACCACGGCGGTGACGGCGTGCGCATCAACTCGGTCTGCCCGAGCCTGGTGAAAACCAATATGACCAATGGTTGGCCGCAGGAGATCCGCGACAAGTTCAATGAGCGCATCGCGCTGGGCCGCGCGGCGGAGCCGGAAGAAGTGGCGGCGGTGATGGCGTTCCTGGCCAGCGACGACGCCAGCTTTATCAATGGCGCCAACATCCCGGTCGATGGCGGGGCGACCGCCTCGGACGGCCAGCCGAAGATCGTTTAAGCGTTAACGCACAGGCCCGGTCAGGATGACCGGGCCTGCTGTTTTAGACGCCGATGCGGTCGCGCAGCGTGTAGTAGGCCGCGCCGATGGCGGTGAACGGGATCTGCAGATTGCGCCCGCCGAAGAACGGCAGGTGCGGCAGCTTGGCGAAGGCGTCGAAGCGTTCGGCGTCGCCGCGCATCAACTCGGCGATCAGCTTGCCTGCCAGATGGGTGCAGGTCACGCCGTGGCCGCTGTAGCCCTGCATGTAGTACACGTTATTCTCCAGCCGGCCGAACTGCGGCATGCGCGACAGCGTCAGCAGGAAGTTGCCGGTCCAGCGATAATCGATACGCACCCCTTTCAGCTGCGGGAAGGTCTTCAGCAATTTTGGCCGTATCAGGTTGTCGATGTCGTCCGGATCGCGCGCGCCGTACACCACGCCGCCGCCGTACAGCAGGCGATGATCGGCGGTGATGCGGTAGTAATCCAGCAGGTAGTTACAGTCTTCCACGCAGTAGTTCTGCGGGATCAGCGCCTGTGCGATCTCCGGCGCCAGCGGCTCGGTGGTCACCACCTGAGTGCCGCACGGCATGCTGCGCTTGGCCAGCCGCGGCTCCAGCTTGTCGCCCAGATAGGCGTTGCCGGCGACGATGACGAAACGCGCCTTCACCTGGCCGTTGGCGGTGCTGATGAGCGCCGGTTCACCGTGGCGGATGTTCGTCACCGCCGATTGTTCGAAGATGCGCCCGCCCTGCAGGCGAATCGCCTCGGCCTCGCCCAGCGCCAGGTTGAGCGGATGGATGTGGCCGCCGCTGTGATCGAGCAGCGCGCCGACGTAGCGATCGCTGGCAACTTCCTGGCGTACCCGATCCGCATCGAGCAGCTCGAGCTGGGTATTGCCGTAGCGTTCCCAGTTGCGCTTTTGCTCGATCAGCGCATGGAACTGCTTGTTGTTCAGCGCGGCGAAGATGCCGCCGGGGCGGTAGTCGCAGTCGATGGCGTAGCGGCTGATGCGGCTGCGGATGATCTCCGCGCCTTCAAACATCATGCTGCCGAGCAGGCGGGCGCTTTCCGCGCCGTAGCGCTCTTCAATCACATCGATGTCGCGGCTGTAAGAGTTGACCAACTGGCCGCCGTTGCGGCCGCTGGCGCCGAAACCGATGCGCGCCGCTTCCAGCACCACCACGTTATAGCCGGCTTCCACCAGAAACAGCGCGGAGGAGAGGCCGGTATAGCCGCCGCCGATCACGCAGACGTCGCACTCGATAGATTCATTCAGTTGCGGATAGGGCTGATGTGCGTTGGCCGTGGCCGCATAGTAGCTTTTTACGTGTTCAGTCATGAGATAAGCCCTTATTCCAGCGAGATCCAGGTGGTTTTCAATTCGGTGAACTTGTCCAGCGCGTGCAGCGATTTGTCGCGACCGTTGCCGCTCTGCTTGTAGCCGCCGAAGGGTACGGTCATGTCGCCGTCGTTGTAGTTGTTGACGAACACCGTGCCGGCCTTCAGTTGGCGCGCCATGCGGTGCGCACGGGCCAGATCGCGGGTCCAGACCGCGGCACCGAGGCCGTAGTCGCTGTCGTTGGCCAGCTGCAGCGCCTGTTGCTCGTCGTCGAAGGTGGTCACCGCCAGCACCGGGCCGAAGATTTCATCGCGCGCCACGCTCATGGCGTTGTTCACCTGGGTGAGGATGGTCGGCCCCAGGTAGCCTGCGTGGTCGCCCTGCGGATGGTCGCGCCCGTCAAGGAACAGCGCGGCGCCCTGGCTCAGCCCCCGATCGATATAGCCGGCCACTTTTTCGCAGTGGCCGCTGTCGATCAGCGTGCCCATCACCGTGGCGGGATCGAGCGGATCGCCGGGAACGAAGGCCGCCGCGTGTTTGCGCAGCGCCTGCAGGAACGCTTGCTCAATGCTCGCTTCGACCAGCAGGCGAGTGCCGGCGATGCACACCTGCCCCTGATTATAGAAGATGCCGGCGGCGGCGCTGCGGGCGGCCTGATCCAGATCCGGGCAATCGGCGAAGACGATATTGGCGCTCTTGCCGCCGGCCTCCAGCCAGACGCGTTTCATGTTCGATTCGCCGGCGTAAATCATCAGCTGCTTCGCCACCAGCGTGGATCCGGTGAAGGTGAGGGCATCGACGTCGCGGTGCAGCGCCAGCGCCTTGCCGGCATCGTGGCCATAGCCGGGCACCACGTTCAGCACGCCGTCCGGCAGCCCGGCCTGCTGCGCCAGTTTGCCGAGCAGGATGGCGCTCAGCGGCGATTTTTCGGAGGGTTTGAGCACCACGCTGTTGCCGGCGGCCAGCGCCGGACCGAGTTTCCAGCAGGCCAGCAGCAGCGGGAAGTTCCAGGGCACGATGGCGCCGACCACGCCGATCGGCTCGCGCTCGATCAGCGCCAGTGCATCGCGACCGGTGGGGGCGATTTCGCCGTACACCTTATCGATCGCTTCGGCGTACCAGCGGATGCAGCGAATGGCGCCCGGCACGTCGTCGCGCAGGCTGTGGCGAATCGGTTTGCCGGTGTCCAGCGTTTCCAGCAGCGCCAGCTCTTCGTGATGCTGCTCCATCAGCTCGGCGAAGCGCAGCAGCGTGGCCTTGCGCTGCGCCGGGGCGGCCTGCGCCCAGTCGCCACGCTCAAAGGCGGCGCGCGCCGCGCTGACCGCCCGATCGATGTCGGCGGCTTCACCCCGCGCGATCTGCGCCAGCTCACGGCGCCCGGCGGGATCTTCCACGGCGAAACTTTTCCCCGCGGCGGCCGGCTGGTAGCGGCCGTCGATAAACAGCTGGTGCTCAATCTTCAGGGCCTGCGCCCGTTGTTGCCAATACTGCAAATGGTGAAAGTTCATGCCTGGCTCCGTTGATCAGAATGTCGTCGGCGTATGGGCGCTGATAATCCGGCAAATGCGCGCCGACGTGTTGCTGAAACTGTGGGGGATGCCGGTATTGATGGCGTAGCTTTGCCCGGCCAACAGGTGATAGCTCTGGCCGTTGACCTGCAGCACCACTTCGCCCTCCAGCAGCGTGCCGATCTCTTCCCCTTGGTGTTTGATGCGCTCGCCGGTGGTGGTGCCCGGTTCGTAGGTCTCGATCATCATCGCCAGCGTGCGGTTCGGGTCGCCGTTGTGGATAAGCTTCATCGAAACGCCCTGGCTGCCGATTTCGATCAGATCGTCACTGCCAATCACGATCTGCGGCTCCGTCGGTTTTTCCGGCTCGGCGAAAAACGCCGACAGCGACAGACCGTATACCCTCAGCAGCTTTTGCAGCGTGCTGATGGCCGGGCTGACCTTGTCCTGCTCGATAGTGCTGATGGCGCTGTGGGTTAACCCAGACAGTTCGGCGACCCGGCGCTGCGACAACCCTAATTGTTGACGGATCTGCGACAGACGTTTTCCCGGTGCCAAGCTGACGTCGCTCATGGGCGTTTTTCCTTTTGATAGTTCCGACAGGCGGTGATGAAACCATCAAACAACAGGCGCGACAGGGCGTACTCGTCGCTGTTCCACTCCGGGTGCCACTGCACGCCGAGCGCGAAAGGCTGATCGCGCACGCTGATCGCCTCCACCAGCCCGTCGGCGGCGTGCGCCTCGATGCGAACGCTCGCGCCCAGGGTTTTGGCACCCTGGCCGTGCAGCGAGTTCACCCAGAATCTGTTGCAATCCGGTATCAGTTGCGAAAGCAGCCCTCCTTCCTGAACGATGACTTCGTGGGCGGGGGCGTATTGCTGTTCCAGCGGCAGGTCGTGATCTTCACGGTGTTCCTGCAGCTCGGGCAGTTCGTACAGGCGGCGATGCAGGGTGCCTTGGGTGGCGACCACCATCTCCTGCATGCCGCGGCAAATGGCGAAAAGGGGAATGCGCCTGTCGAACGCCTGGCGGATCAGCGCCAGGCTCAACGCGTCTCGGCCAGGATCGGCGTCAGGCTCATCGCCGTTTTCACCATAAAGGTGCGGCTGCACATTACTGGGGCTGCCCGGCAGCAAAATGCCGTCGAGGCGCGGCAGCAGTTCCGCCAGCATTTCCGGCTCTGCCAGCGCGTGCGGCAGGGCGATCGGCAAGCCGCCGGCGGTGATAACGGCATTCAGGTACTTTTCTTGCAAGGTCTGTGTGAGGTGCCCGTTTAACCTATACCTGCACATGACGACGCCGATGACTGGTCTGTTAAATATATTGTCCATGTTATCCCCTTGGTACGTTCGAAATTATGAACGATAAGCTTCTCTACCACCGATTTCGTTCAATATTCTATAAATCTAGCAGTCGATTGGGCAATATTCAAACCAAAAGTAACACTTGCAAAACAAATTTGTTTCATCTACGTTTCATTTGTGGGCATTATATTGAACAATACGGTCAATAAACATCGACGACAGCAAAACACAAACGGCGGGTGAACCATGCAGACCAACATCGTAGAAGTGGAAAACTTTGTTCAGCACAGTGAAGAGAGACGAAGTAGCGCGTTCCAGCGTGAAGTGAAGAAGTACCTGGAACGTTATCCGTTAACCCAACATGTCGACGTACTGTTGACCGATCTGAACGGCAGCTTCCGCGGCAAGCGTATCCCGGTCGGCGGCCTGAGCAAGCTGGAGAAGGGCTGTTACTTCCCGGCGTCGGTATTTGCGATGGATATTCTCGGCAACGTCGTCGAAGAGGCCGGGCTGGGGCAGGAGCTGGGCGAGCCGGATCACGTGTGCGTGCCGGTGCCGGGCACGCTGACGCCGTCGGCGGCGGATCCGCAATATATTGCGCAGGTGCTGCTCACCATGCTGGATGAAGATGGCACTCCCTTTGA